>CAZJLZ010000372.1:0-3934 GCA_964546775.1 uncultured Cryomorphaceae bacterium
AACCGGTGTCGCTCAATGGCATACAGTAGGCTTTTGTACAATACCAGCGCATTGATGGTGTCTTTAATCAGGTAGTCGGACACTCCTTTAGAAAGCGACTTTGCACCAAATTCCAAATCATAGTAACCGGTGAGTATGACAACGGGAGTTGTTAGTGTAATGATGCGTGTTTCTTCAATCAATTTTTCTTTGCTGATATCTGGTAAAGACAAGTCGAGGAAAATAATATCAAAAACTTCGTTCTCTTCTGTAAGTAGCGATTGGGCCTGTTTAAACTTCGTGACATGCCGTAGTTTGGGATTCTGAATGGACTCAGAAAGAAAATCTTCAACCAGCAAATAATCGCCAGGATTGTCTTCTACAATAAGAATGCGGTATGTTTCCCGGTCCAGAATCATGCTGCTGTTGTATCAGGGATAATTGCTACCTGAATCCAAATCTCTTCGATTGTGGATATGGCTTCAATGAATTCATCCATTTCAACTGGTTTTGTAATATAGCAGTTGGCTTGATTGCGATAAGAAAGGTCTTTATCGCGCTCTGATGAAGATGTAGTGAGCATGATAACGGGAATCTTCCTTGTTTTTTTGTTGGACTTGATGACTTGTAAAACTTCGTGCCCGTTTTTTAATGGAAGGTTTACATCCAATAAAATCAAATCAGGTAACTCAACATTGGCGTACTCGCCTTGTTGAAACACAAAATCAATCGCTTGTTTTCCATTTTTTACAACGCTGATGTTATTGATGAACTTTCTGTCCTTCAATGCGTCCGTTGTCAGCAAAATATCGCCTTCATTATCTTCCACAAGTAGTATATGGGCAGTTTTCATTGAGTTGTTATTTTATTCATGATTTTATAAGACGTTCTAATGTGACATAAAACTGAAAAATTAATACCAACATCGCCCGGAGCGCATGCTGATGTTTAAACTGTTTGGTCATCGCGAATTCTGGGTATTTCAACATAAAAGGTACTTCCTTTATTGAGTTCGGATTCAACACGTATAGTGCCTCCGAGGGTGCTGAGCGTTTTTTTAACAATGGCAAGGCCGACTCCATTGCCGTTGTATTCATTTGCGGCATGTAATCGCTGGAATACCGTAAAGATCCTTTCAAAATATTCCTCTTCAATGCCAATCCCGTTGTCCTGAACGGCAATTCGCCAGTGTCCGTTCTGGGGAGATAAGGTTATTTTTACTATGGGTGCAACTTCCTTCCGCGCGTACTTGATGGCATTGTCGAGCAAATTGTAGACGATTTGGGTGAAAGGTACTTTGTAGCCGAAAATCGAATCAGGTGTTTCTAGTTGAATGGTGGTACGACTTTCAGAAATCAACCTTTTCCTCAGGCTGCGATAATCTTCCAGTAATTCGGCTAAATTGATCTTTTCTGTCTGATGATCTGCCCTGCCTATCCGCGAATACTCGAGCAAATCGAATAGGATTTCGCGCATACGGCGCGCTCCACCCGAAGCGAATTCAATGTATTGGCGCGCTTTATCATCGAGTTGATCTCCGTATTTGTGATCAAGCTGAGAGAGAAACCCGGTAATCATGCGCAAGGGTTCCTGTAGGTCATGAGAAATGATGTAGGCAAACTTCTCGAGTTCTTCGTTCTTTTGTTCTACCACTTGTACAGATTGTTCTAGCGACTTGGTTTGTGCAATCAACTCTTGCTGCAAGTCAATTTGTTTTCGCACAGTTTTGGACAAACCGGTGAAAATACCCGGCAGCATAGCTGAAGTTAAAAGACTTAGAAAAATCAAATTGGCTGATATGGCCGCCCATTCACCTACGGTCGTATTGTTAACTGCTTCGGAAGAACTCAGATTGAAATGAACAATCAGTGCAAAGAGAGCGCAAATGGCAATATTGATAACCGACCAGAGGTAGGCGTAACTTTTATTCAGGATCAGAATTCCAAAAACACAGGCTGCATATAAGAAAAGTACTCCCGGGCCTGCAATGCCGATATAATACAGCAAAAAGGCAGCAGCAAAGTAGGCAATGCCCATAAAAATCATTTTGCGGGTTTCAAGACATATCCCTTTGCCAAATCCAATGTACACCAAACCCAAAAATGAAAGGAAATCGAGAAATGCTACCGTATACAACTCCAGGTGCAAAGTGAATACAACTCCCGGAATAACGGTGATCAAACTGAGTGGGATAATGACCGCCACGGTATTGCTGAAATAGTGATTGCGCCAATAAGTCACGCTGTTTTCTGAAGTGAGGCCTGGGTCTGTACAATTCTTGCGAATGACGTCCATATATCGATTCATCAACAATTTCATTTTCATATGTGTTTCGGCAATGTAAAGTGAAAACAACTCCCTTCTCCGGGTCTGGAGACCAGCCAGATTTTACCTCCGAGGCTGTCTACAATTTTGCGCACAATGGCTAACCCCAATCCGGTTCCGCTGTATTCACTTTTGTCGTGTAGTCGCTGAAAAATCACAAAGATCTTGTCGAAGTATTCTTCTGCTATGCCGATTCCATTGTCGCGGACTTCAAATTCCCAATGACTTCCCCTGTCGATAGATTCTACGTTAATTTCCGGCGCAGTTCCTGTCCTTGCATATTTAATGGCATTGTCGAGAAGGTTGTGAAAAATCTGTATAACGGGTGTTTTGTATGTGATTAATTCAGGAAGATTGTCATACAGGATCACGGCAGATTTCTCTTCGATAGTGGTTTTTCTCAGCACACAGTATCCCTCAATAATCTGATTAAAATCGATGGCAGTTTTCTTTTCTTCCAACCGGCCTACCCGCGAAAATTCGAGCAGGTCGAGGATGATCTGGCGCATGCGACGGGCACCGTCCACCGCATAATAGATGTATTGTTGCGCTTTGTCGTCGAGTTGGTCGTTGTATTTGTTCTCCAGTTGATTCATGAAGCTGGTAACCATTCGAAGCGGTTCCTGTAAATCGTGCGAGGCGATGTAGGCAAACTGCTCCAGTTCGGCGTTGGAGCGCTCTAGGTCTCGCGCGTGTTTTTCGAGTTTCTCATTCAGGTTTTGCAATTTTCTCTCGTGATCCTTACGGTAACTGATGTCGGTCATGGCCCCTACCACACGTGTTACTTCGTCCCGGTGGTTGCGAATAAAAACGGCCCGGTCAATTACGTATGTAAAGGTGCCGTCTGCTTTCAAAAGACGATATTCTTCGTGCCAATTGGTGGCCGAATCATCTTGCATATCAGCAGCTATTTTATTCGCAACCCGGTCGCGATCGGCTGGGTGAATTTTGGACAAAAAGAGCTCAAATGAGGGTGCTATGTTTTGTAAGCTGTAGCCAAACAAGGTGTCGAATCCCTGTCCCCAAAAGAGTTTATTGTTGACAACGTCAAAATCCCAGATGGCATCGTTGGTGGCTTCGGTTACTTTTTCGAAGCGTTCGTTGCTCTGCCGAATTTGTTCGTGGACGCGTTTGCGCAGTGTTACATCCTTAAAATACACTGATAATCCATTTTTGGACGGATATGCTGACACTTCGAACCAGCTATCCGTGCCCGGGTAGTATTCTTCAAAACTCACAACTTCACCAGTATCCATGGCACGGTGGTACTCGGAAAAGAATTTCAGCGATATAGCATCTTCATATTGTTCCCATAGAACTTCTTCCAAAACCTCTTCTCTCTTTTTGCCCAACACATTTTCGGCTTCATGGTTCCAATACTTGACCACCCAATTGTTGTCTACTGCAAAGAAGGCATCTCCAATGCTTTCCAGAATATTGTTCCGTTCTTTGTAAGCCTTTTCCAGTTCTAGTTCCGCGGTTTTGCGTTCGTGTATATCCTGAATACTACCGTGGAGTTTCACGCATTTTCCTTCTTGAAATTCGGGTTTTCCAATCGATCGCACCCACCGCTCGTTTCCTTTCTCAGTAGTAATCATGAGTTCCTTATCCCAGGAGGTACCTTTTGAAA
>CAZJLZ010000373.1:0-2537 GCA_964546775.1 uncultured Cryomorphaceae bacterium
TTGAGCACTTTACCCACTGTTTTTGAGGCCGAAAGAACTGGTTTGAGGTCGGGTATTTTATTGTTGTCGATCGGAGTCGGTACCGCGATGATATAAAATGTGGCCTCGCGCAAATCATCAGGATTGGCGGTAAATTCAATATCGCACCCTTCAAAATCTTTTGCTTCGAGTTCGTCACTGGGATCTTCATTGTTTTGCATCATCCGAATGCGATCCGGGTTGATATCAAAACCAATCACCTTAATCTTTCTTGCAAATTCAAGGGCAATCGGCAATCCTACATAACCCAAACCTATTACGGCCAGTTTGGCCTCTTTCTGAATCAATTTATCGTAAATCATTATTTTCCGTTGCTGAATATTTTTTGTTGATCTCTGACTCCGTAGATGCGTTCGATGATTTCAACGACCTTTAATCCCTCGAGCGCATTGGTGGTCGCGCTGGTTCTGTTTTTAATGGTGTCCACCACGTTGCCGATGATGAAGTGATGATTCGCTGCACTTCCTTTGTAGCTTCCATAATCGTTGGCCGGACTGCTTTCTGCGAGTTGTGGCATTTCGTACTGATCTACATGACAGTATTCTACTTCGTTCATGTATTGCCCCCCCACTTTCACACTTCCTTTGGCACCGATGATGGTCATGCTGCTTTCCAGATTCTTATCCCACACCGCTGTTGAATAATTGATGCTGCCCATTCCCCCGTTGATGAAACGAAAACTGACAAACCCTGAATCTTCAAATTCCGTAGTGTCCTGGTGGTTGAAATCCGCGAATTTTCCCTGGATGTCGGTGATGTCGCCAAACAACCAATACATGATGTCGATGAAATGTGAAAACTGGGTAAACAGCGTTCCACCGTCCATATCCTGAGACCCTTTCCACCCGGCCTTCTGATAATAACGATCGTCACGGTTCCAATAGCAATTGATCTGAACCATGAAAACTTTGCCCAGTCGCTCATTTTCGATCATGTCCTTTAGCCACTCCGACGGAGGAGAATATCGGTTTTGCATTACGCCGAACACATGGCGCGACATCTGCAGCGATTTAAAAATGACCTGCTCACAGCTCGCTTTGGTGAGACCCATCGGTTTTTCACAGACTACGTGTTTCTTGTGTTCCAACGCGAGCAACGATTGTTTTGCGTGCATTCCGTTTGGAGAACAAATATTCACCACGTCGATATCAATATCGCTGGAGAGCATGGCTTCGAGGCTCTGGTAAAAAGGTACGTCGTAGTCATCAAGGCCAAGTTCCGACCGGTCTCTGACATCGCACATGGCTACCAGTTCCGATTCATCGTTCCGTCGGATCATTTCTGCATGCCGCTTTCCGATATGCCCGCAACCCACTACGGCAAATTTTACTTTCTCGTCTTCTTTCATCAAACTTTTATCTTTTCTACAGACCCATTCCGCAACGCATACTTTTCACCACTTTCCGGACAGCTGGCCGCTCCGGTTTCGTCAAACTCCAATCGGTGACCGAACTCACTCATCCACCCGATTTGTTTGGCCGGATTGCCCACCACCAACGCATAATCTGCCACTGGTTTGGAGACTACAGCACCAGCTCCGATAAATGCATACCTTCCGATATCGTGTCCGCAAATAATCGTTGCGTTGGCTCCGATGGTCGCTCCCTTTTTTACAAGGGTTCGGGTATATTGATCTCTGCGGATTACTGCACTTCTTGGATTGATAATATTGGTAAAAACCATGGATGGCCCCAGGAAAACTTCGTCTTCGCAGGTTACCCCGGTGTAGATCGATACATTGTTCTGCACTTTTACATTGTCCCCCAGAACTACTTCCGGCGATACCACCACGTTCTGACCGATATTACAATTTCTACCGAGTTTACAATTTGGCATCAGGTGAGAAAAATGCCAGATTTTGGTGCCTTCTCCAATGTCACATCCTTCATCAATGACAGCCGTTTCGTGTGCGAAATAATTCATGGTTCAGTTGACAATATACCTTTCAAATGTATTGTGATCTTTCTTGTGCAGCTCTTCAGCAGAAAGAGATTGGAAATAGCTATAGGTTCGTTTCAGACCTTCTGAACGATCGATTTTCGGTTCCCATTGCAATACATTTCTGGCTCTTGAAATATCCGGTTGACGTTGTTTTGGGTCGTCTTGTGGTAGCGGTTCGAACACTACTTTCTGTTCCGTTCCGGTGAGTTTGATGATTTCGCTGGCAAAATCCAAAATAGAAATCTCGTCGGGGTTGCCGATGTTCACAGGTTCTACGTAATCGCTCATCAGCAATCGGTAAATCCCTTCTACCAGATCATCTACGTAACAAAACGATCGGGTTTGAGATCCGTCTCCAAATACAGTAATGTCTTCGCCGCGCAACGCCTGCCCGATGAATGCCGGCAACACCCGACCATCGTTTAGTCGCATCCGCGGTCCGTAGGTATTAAAAATCCGAACTATTCTTGTCTCCAATCCATGAAACCGGTGATAGGCCATGGTGATGGCTTCCTGAAACCGCTTTGCCTCGTCATACACGCCACGCGGACCAACAG
>CAZJLZ010000374.1:0-6246 GCA_964546775.1 uncultured Cryomorphaceae bacterium
TTCCCTTTCCTGAAGTAAATGGTGAGGATGGTTCAGTAACTTTAATCATCAATGGCGGAACTCCTCCATACACGATTTATCTCGATGGAGAGGAAGCCGAAGGTACCGTAATTTCTAATTTAACGGCAGGCAATTACCTGCTTATCATTGTCGACGCCAATGGCTGCGAAATTCAACAGGAATTTTTGATAGACAATTTAACAGGAATCGAAGGCAACCCAGGAATTCGGAACCTGGTATTTCCAAATCCTGTTGCAGCCGGACAACCCATTGAAATTTCAATTGAAAATCCCGGAACTCTGAAAAGTGTAACCATCTGTGATGCCGTTGGTAAAGAAATCCGAACATTTACAAATCAATCCTGGAGAAATATCAACACGCTGATGCTTCCGGATTTGAAAGCTGGCTGGTATTACCTGAGGTTGCAACACGAATATGGTGATGGAGTTCGTCTTCCATTATTGATTGTAGAAACCGATTGAATTATCCGGGTATTTCACGTCTGAATTTTCAAAACATACAGCAATGAATATCATCGGAACCTGACTCAAATGAATCCGAACCGCGATATTTGCGGCCATGACAATTCGTGTAACACGAAATTTTTCTTTCATCTATTTCATTCCGGTATTTTTTACCTGTGTGCTAACGGCATTTTCTTCCCTCGGGCAATACACCCAGGAAAGGGTAGCCGTTGCAATACGAACCGACGAACAAATTTCAATAGACGGCATCTTCGACGAATCTGCATGGGAATCTTCTACGGATCATCGGGACTTCAGACAAAACAATCCGCTGCCGGGCCAACCTTCAGCTCAGCCGACAACCGTAAAGCTATTATATGATGACAACGCGCTGTATGTAGCAGCCACAATGTATGAAGTCAGCAGCGACAGCATCGCCCGACAACTCAGCAAGAGAGACAATACCGAAAACGCCGATATTTTTGCAATTTATCTCGACACGTACAACGACGACCTGAATGCGTTCCAGTTCATGGTTACCGCTTCCGGAGTCCAGGTGGATATCCGTATGTCGCCCGCTGGTGATGACATAGATTGGAACGCCGTGTGGTACAGCGCTGTACACATCGATGAAAAGAATTGGTATGTGGAAATGAAAATTCCTTTCTCGGCGTTGCGCTTTCCTAAGAGTGAAGTGCAGGAATGGGGAATCAATTTTTTCCGGGAAATAAGGCGTTTTCGTGAGCAGTCTTATTGGAATTATATAGACCCTGCAATCGATGGATTCGTCAACCAGTTCGGTGTTTTGCACGGCATCGAAAATGTGGATGCCGATACCCGGCTGTTTTTTTCGCCTTACGTATCTGCTTACCTCGAGAATATTACCGATCCAGCGGAAGCAAACAGCATTACCAACACCCGTTTCAATGGAGGAATGGATATCAAATACGGAATCAACGATGCCTTTACCATAGATGTCACACTGATTCCGGATTTCGGGCAGGTACTTCCCGACAACGAGGTGCTGAATTTAAGTCCATTCGAAGTGTATTTTAACGAACGTCGCCAGTTCTTTACTGAAGGAACGGAGTTGTTCAATAAAGGAGAGATTTTTTATTCCCGCAGAATTGGAAGCCAACCCATTCACTACAATTCTGTTTCAGCAGAGCTTGAGGAGGATGAAGATATTGTGGAAAATCCTCAGGACACGCGATTGCTGAATTCAACAAAAATATCCGGCCGGACAAAACCGGGACTCGGAGTTGGCGTATTGAACTCAGTAACCGCAAGTACCTTCGCCACAGTGCGGAACGGTGAAGGTTTGGAGCGTCGGATACGCACCAATCCGTTCAGCAACTACAATGTTTTTGTTCTGGATCAAAGCCTGAAAAACAATTCATATGTCTCGTTGATCAACACCAATGTATGGCGCGAAGGAGTGGATTATGATGCCAATGTTACGGCCTCAGAATTTCGGCTGATGGATAAGCGCAGCACTTATGAATTGAAAGGGATCGGTGCAGTTTCTCAGAAATACGGAACGTCTGATGGAACTGACCTCGGCTACCGTTATTTTATGAGTGCAGGAAAGGTGAGCGGGAATTTCCAGTACACGATTCTTAATCAACTTGAAACAGACCGGTATGATCCCAATGATCTCGGATTTCTGGCGAGCAACAATGAAATGGTTACAACTGCCGAATTGAGGTATAACTGGTACAAACCATACTCCGTTTTTCTAAGGAGCTGGACGACCTTCAATGTTAATTATTTCCGGTTGTACAACCCTTGGGTTTTCACCGGAGTTACGAGCAATTTTTCTCACCGTTTTTTATTGAGAGGCTTTATGATGGTCAATCTCGAATTAACGGCAAGCCCCGTGGGTTGGAAGGATTATTTTGAAACCAGAACTTTTGATCGATACTACACCGCTCCCAGAATGTACGGAGCAGGTGGATGGATTTCATCAGACTACAGTAAAGTCCTCGCAATTGACGCGGATTTATACTACTACGATTACCACGAGAACAACCGTCGTGAAATCGCTTTTCGTATTGAACCGCGGTGGCGGATCAGCGACCGTTTGTTTTTAATCGCCAGTGCCAATTTCCAGAATGGCTTCGACGATATAGGATTTGTTTCCCTCGAATTGAATGATGAAATAACCTTTGGACGACGCGACCGAAGAACGGTTGAAAATCTACTTACCACGCGCTATAGTTTCTCACCCACAATGGATTTGTTTTTCAGATTGCGGCACTATTGGTCAAAAGCGATGTACAACGAATTTTACACGCTTGGGGACGAAGGTAGTCTGCAACCATCGGATTATGACTTTAATCACGATGTAAATTTCAATGTGCTGAATATTGACCTGGCTTTCACCTGGGTGTTCACTCCGGGCAGTGAACTTAGCGTGGTATGGAAAAATGTCATCAACCAGGCGGGTAGTGAGATACCGGAAAACTATTTCAACAACGTGGAAAAACTTGCCGACCTTCCGCAATTGAACAGTTTGTCATTGAAGGTTTTGGTATTTGTTGATTATCTATGGCTAAAGAATCGCCAACGGTAGTTGTGCTGGTATAGCATTCGATTTTCTTAAAAATTGTAAATAAGTTCTGATAACGGGATGTTTTGTCGTGTCAACTACACGGAGGTTGTTATTTTTGACATCCCGATAAAACCGATAACAGACGACGTGCTTTGCGTTGAACTTTATTAAATACGAAACACGCCCATGAAAACACTTACAAAGGAAGCTCAGGAAAAAATTACGCCCGCAGATGCGATCACATTGTTGAAGAACGGCAACCGTCGTTTTCTGGAGAAGAAGATGCAGAAACGCGATTTTCATGAACAAATCGAAGCCACGTCCAGTGGTCAGTTCCCGCTGGCATGTATTCTGAGTTGTATTGATTCACGGGTTCCCGTAGAGTTGATATTCGACCAGGGGTTGGGAGATGTTTTCAGTTGCAGAGTTGCCGGTAGTGTAATCAATGAAGATGTCCTGGGAAGCATGGAGTTTGCTTGTAAAGTTGCCGGAGCCAAAGCAATTGTAGTTTTGGGGCACACCCGTTGTGGTGCGATCATGGGCGCTTGTGACAAAGTAGAGATGGGGAATCTGACCGCATTGTTGCGCAAGATAAAACCAGCCATAGAAGCCGAAACGACCATTACCGAAAACCGGAACTCCACCAACAATGAATTTCTCGATAGAGTGACAGACCTGAACATTCATCACGCGATCAAAGAAATTTCGGCCAAAAGCCCCGTACTTTCAGAAATGGTGCAAAAGCATGAAATCGCAATAATTGGCGGAGTGTATGATGTAGAAACCGGAATAGTTACATTCTACGACGATACTTTATCGCTGTAGCCGGTAAACTGGCATTTCTGAATACAGTAATTGCGTACTAAAAAGTGTCGTTTGTACGACATTTAATTAAATTTGGTGCACATTACCTTTTAAGAACCGCCAAACCACCTTCAGTTGAAACCTTTTGTTAAAATTTTTCTGCTTGTACTCGTGATTCTCATTGGTTGTAATCCTCCGGCTGAACATGGACAGAATTCAGAGCCGACAGAAGAATGGGAAGGAAACCGCGCGTATCATTGGGGGCAGATTACCCTGGAAGCCACTGCAAGGGATACCGATCGTTTTAAGCCGCGTCCAACCATATCGTCCAGAATGCTGGCGCTGATTTGGACTTCGGTCTTTGATGCCTGGAGTCGCTACGACGAAAAAGCCATTCCGCTTTATTTGACCGAAGTGAGTCGTCGCCCCGAAAGCGAAAGGACATTGAGCAATAAAGAAATTGCAATTAGCTATGCTGCGTACCGTTCCTGCATGCATTTCTTTTTTTCAGATTCCGCATATTTTCGCGAACAGATGCTGAATTTTGGTTTGGATCCGGATGATCAATCCCTGGATCCTTCAACACCTACGGGTATCGGAAATCTGGCTTCCCAGACGGTTATTCAATCCAGAGCAAATGACGGCTCCAACGAAATGGGCGATGTAGACGGAGGTGACGGAGCGTACTATTCAGATTATACCGGCTATCATCCGGTAAATCCTGTGGATTCCTTAATAGAACTGCACCGCTGGCAACCAAAAAATTTCAGCGATGGGAAAGGGGGCTGGTTCGCACCGTCATGTCTTTCTCCGCATTGGCATTTCGTGGAACCATTGTTAATCGATTCGGCGAGTCAACATCGTCCGGGACCACCACCAATGATCAATTCTCCGGAATTGAATGACCAGATCCGGGAAGTAGTGGAAATGCAATCGAACCTCTCGGATGAACAAAGGGCACTTGTAGAATTTATGCGTGATGGCCCGCATTCTGTTCAACAAGCCGGCCACTGGCTTATTTTTGCCCAGCATGTTTCTGCCCGGGACCGCCATACACTTGACCAGGATGTGAAGATGTATTTTTTGGTAGAAGCCGTTGCTATGGATGCATTTATAGCTTGTTGGGACGCAAAAATGCACTACGATTTTGCTCGGCCCTTCGCCCTGGTTCACGCACTCTATGCAGATAGTACGATTGTTGGCTGGGCGGGTCCGGAAAAAGGAATGCAGGAGATTTCAGGAAAAGAATGGATGCCCTACTCACCACTTACTTTCCTTTGTCCTCCGTTTCCTGCCTATACTTCGGGCCATAGTACGGTGAGCGGAGCTTGTTCTGAAGCGCTGAAACTATTCAAAGGCGATGACAATTTCGATCACTCTGTACGTCGTGTAGCGGGTGCGCTCACCGATATCCCCGAGTTACATGGCGATACGGTAACCCTGCATTTTGAAACGTTTTCAGAGGCCGCTGAAATGGCCGGAATCTCACGGGTTCTTGGCGGATACCACATTCAGGCCGACAATGTGGAAGGTTTAAAACAAGGGCGACGTGTGACGCAAAGTGCATGGAAAAAATACCGCTATCATCTCGGTGAGGAAACTCCCGCCACATCCGAAAATTAAGTCGAAGACATCACCAGGTAGATCAGGTAAGCAATCAACGCAGCAAAAATTGGGAGGAACCCGATGGATGCATATCTACGCATGTCGTTGTTTCCAAAAATCAGGCAGAGTACATATTTGATGAGCGTGTTGGAAAATGCCGCGAGAAGAATGGCGATGGACGCGACCGAAATTCCGAGAGAATGTACGTAGCTGGCCATCGAAATGGTAATGGCATCGATCGTCGTCAACCCCGAAATACCCGCAGCAATATAAACACCGCCGTTTCCAAGCGTTTCCTCAGCAAAACCCACCAACAACAGAATAATGATGTACAAAAAGACAAATACCGAAGCATCTTTCACATTGATCGGATTGTCAATGTTTTGTTCCTCGAACTGCTCTTTTCCGAACGATTTTTTGCTGAAGTAAAAACCTGACAGGAAACCGATTACTCCGAAAACCAGAATTGGAATCCAAAGGGCGCTGAATAAGGTAGTATTCAATACAAACAACCAGATCAGCAATCGGGGAAACATGATCGATGAAGCCAGCATGATGGCTCCGACGTAATTCATGCCTCCGGATTTCGCTTTTCCACCCAGCCGTGAAAAATACCAGGCGGTGGCCGTGCTGGAAATAAACCCGCCCAGTATCCCGGTTGTTACAATAGAGTATTTGGAGCCAATGAACTTGTGAAGGAAATAGCCAACAAAGTTGAGTGAAATAAAAATCGTGGCAATCATCCAGATTCTAAACGGATTGAAAGCGCCGTAGGGACCGATATCAATATTCGGTAGCAGCGGTAAAATCAACGCGGTA
>CAZJLZ010000375.1:0-8558 GCA_964546775.1 uncultured Cryomorphaceae bacterium
AGTAAGATTAATATCCCCCTTGACCAATTTTCGTTTGCCATCGGTCTGTCGAACTTCGAGCGTATAACCAAAAACTCCGGAATTCAGTTGCCGGCCATTGTGGGTACCGTCCCATCCTTCAAGCTGATTGTTGGTTCGGAAAATCTCCTGGCCGTATCGATTATAAATCATAAAATCAATGTAGGTGATGTTGCTGCCCCGAACATATAGCACATCGTTCACACCGTCGCCATTGGGCGAAAAGGAACCGGGTATTCCAAACGCAGAAGTTTCTTCCACAAATACAGTGACCGTATCCGAAGTCTGACATCCACCAGATTCTTCGTAGTAAACTATAAATGTGGTGGTTTCATTGAGCGGGATGGTATTGGTCGAAGGACAGGAAAAGCACGATACTGCCTCGTAGGGTTGCCAGATATAGGTTCCTGTTCCGATACCTGAAATAACGGAAACAACGGTTGACGTCCCCTGGTTGATGGATTGATCCGAGCCGGCGTTCAGGTTCGGAGGATTAACCACCATCACCTGCTGCGTGATGCTGGAACTTGATCCAAACTCGTTGGATACTGTCAGCGTAACATTGAACAAACCCGTTTCACTCAGGTAACAGATTTCCGCCGGACTTTCTTCTTCGGACAATTCATTTTCAGCACCTTCAAAAATCCAGAAATAATCGGAACCTCCGGTACTTGTGTTCTCAAAATTGTAACACTGACCCAGACATATTATCGGGATGAAGTCAAAACCGGCCACCGGTCCGCACGAATCAATCACTGTTATCAGCTGTGAAAAAGTGGAATCTACCGTTACATCGCCAAATTCGGCCTGAAGCGCAACGTCAAAAACTCCCGGCGTATGATAGCACACCTGTGCGGGATTCTCCTGTTGCGACGTGGTAGTAACAGCACCCGGAAATGTCCACTGCCAATTCGATGAAGCAACTTCTGACACGTTGGTAAACGACACGCAATCACCTACACATATACGATCTTCAGACACCTCGATTGAAATTTCGGGCAGGCAGGGGTCAACAATCACAGCCTGTTCGAGCGTGTATTCGCTGGTTTCGCCCTCGTCGTTATAAGCGGTGAGCGAAATATTGTAAGTGCCTGGCCCATTAAAACACAACTCGGGATTTGTGGCCGCGGTGTCACCCACAATGCTATCGGGAAAAACCCAGGTGTAACCGGTGATATTTCCGGTGCTGAGATTGTTGATTTGTACACATTCTCCCGGACAAATAACTGATTCAGAAACAGTGAACATTGCATTGGGTTCCGGACATTCCTCAACGGTGATGAGGTTGTATTGAATTTGTGTCTGGGTGCCCCCCACGTCGGTAACTTCCAATGCGACATCATAAACACCCGGCTCGGAATAACATATACCCTGCGGCGATTCATCGTTGGATTCAGGGGTATCCGCTCCACTAAAAGTCCAAATCCACGATTCATCTGCCGTGGTGGTGCTGTTGTTTACAAAGTCTACACAATCTCCGGGACAAAGTGTGGTTTGGCTCACATCGAATGCCGGGTCGGGTGCGGGCCAGCAGGGATCTACTTCAATCAATGCGGTTTCGGTTAGTTCATCGGTACCGTCGGGGTTGGTCACCGAAAGAGTTACTGCGTATGTACCCGGCGTTTCGTAACAAATGTTCTCTGGATTGGGGTCGGACGAAGTCGTTGTTTCGGCGCCTTCAAATGTCCACAACCACGTATCGTTTCCGGTGCCCGTGCTCAGATCGGTAAAGCTGATGCATTCGCCCATACACAATTCTGTGGCGCTGGCAGAAAAGGCAGCAACCGGCGGGTCGGTGCAATCAATGACTTCAATCATGGTTAAATCAAACAGATCATCCGAACCAGCCATATTGCTCACCGCAAACATTACAGCGTAAACGCCCGGTGTGTCATAACAAATACCTGTGGGATTTTGATCGTTTGAATTACCCGGTGAACCACCTATAAATGTCCAATCCCAGAAATCATTATTGGTACCGGTGCTTTCATCGAAAAAGTCGATACACTCACCTACGCAAACGGTGGTGCTGCTGGCAGATATTGATGCAACGGGTGCGTCTCCACAATCGATTATGGTAACACCGCCCGGTATTTCACTGTAGCCGCATTCTCCTCCTCCAACCACCGAGACACCAACATTATAATTCCCCGCATTATCAAAACATATCTCACCGGGTTGCTGCAAGTTGGAAGCTGAAGGTGTTCCGTCTTCAAAGGTCCACACTACCTCTGCCCCTGGAATATCATCTATGCTGAACTCAATACATCCTCCAGGACATATATTATTCTCTGAAAATGTTATTTCTGGTTCAAAATCAGCAGGTGATACATTAATTATTGCCGAACCAGAAGCAGATTCACAGGGCAAGAACGGGTCAGATGACGCTCCACTTATTGCGTAGGTGCCAGGCGCATCGAAACAAACCTGCCCAACTACGATTTGCTCCCAGTCGTTGTATTCCACATTTTGCAGCGTGGCTCCGCCACTTACTTCGATGTAATAATCGTAAAATGACCATCCAAATGTAAAGTCGAGGCAGCTACCGGCACAAACGTCAGTTCCTGATGGAAAATCAAAAAATGCCTCGTAAAAGCAAGTTGGACCATTAAATGTGCCCGCTGTAAATTCGAATGATATAGGATCTGCACTGCAACCCGGCGGATTCCATTCCAATACCACCGGATCAGGAGTACAAATTCCCCCACAACCTAACATACATTCCAGTACCACGGTTTCTTGCCCAAATAAATCCTGAGCCCATGGACTCAAATAAAAAGTTTTAACATAACCCCAGGTACATGTTAACTCATCTTCGTAATAAGCTTCCACTGGATTCGGTTGAATGTTTGGATCCAACACATTTTCCTCGTCCACACCTGCTTCTAAAATGGATGTACAATTACACTCCATCTTTCCCAATGCGAAACTCAATTCCGGAAAGGGCATCTCATCCGGTCCGGTATTTTCCCATCGAAATCCGAACTGGACCGCAGGATTGTCTAATACCTGCGGGGGAAGGACCACCACTTCCTCGGACCACTGGCCGGCATCACCACATAATCCTATCGTTTCTTCAACTGCCCACAAATCAAACCAATCGGTGCCATCAAAGTATTCAAACACACAGGTAGCGTTTGGATGTCCGCTGTAGATGTACTTGAGTTTAATGGCCATGTCATCCGTTACACCGGCAAAGTTCACCACCGGAGATACCACGCGGACATGGGTCTCGGAATCGGCACCGTTTTTAAAAACAGCTCCGTAAGCCGCGTTGAACGCTTCGTTACTCACGTATAGGGTGTTATCCTCCAGGTCACTATCGTCCATGCAGCTGTTACCACAGTCGCCCTCATTCATTTCAGCTTCCTGAGCACCGATGTACCAATTGTGTGCAGCAATACCATTGGCTCCAGTGGTTTGGACCGTCCAAACGCCATTGGAAGTGACATAATTATCGGCCTGTGTGATCCCACAACCGGGATCAGTTCCGAAATCCTCCTCCCAAAAGGAAGTCTGCGCGCATAAACCAAAAGACACTAAGGACAAAAAAGAAATAAGAATATACCTGCTCATCACTGTTAAAATTGGTTGGTTCGAAAAGCTACAGGATGGCTTAGACTTCAGGCAGGTAAGAAGTCAAAGTTATAATAAAAGTTTAAATAAGCGCATTTTAAATTTTCAACATAGGGTCTTTCATTTTACTCTAATGGTGAGCACCTTCACTGTTATGCGCTACAAGCGCGCACCAGTGAGAGTGAGAAAAAGACTAGACGGCGTAGCTGCAAGCTATGCCGAGTCGGGATCGCGTCCTTCAACACCGCTCAAAAGTTTCTGAAAACAAAAATCCCCCCATACAGGAAAAGCGGGAATTCTACTCAACCTACGAGTGGCTTCTAAATTCTCTTTCCCTGAAACCTGCCCAACCCGGCAGCAAGAAGCATCACTATCCTCATGGGTACCTGAGAAGCCCGCATGGTATTTTTGTACTTCTTCACCAACATAGAACTATAAATAATTCCGTCTAGGTTTTCATAGGAGGTTAATTTTCCGATGCGTATCAATGCTTCTGTATCTTTAAGGAAACCTTCGAAATCGCCTGCCGGTGTTACTTTAAAGTTCATGACGGCCTCCGAATCAGGTAAAGCCTTAAAGGTGTGGACTTCACCCGGTGGAATGATCCAGCGGGTTGGAGCTTCAATGATTTGCCACTTACCGCTTCTATATATTTTCATCTTGCCTCGCACCAACTCAAGATCCTCCTGCTGGTGGGGATGAATGTGCAGTGGCGGTCCGGCAGCACCTTTTCCCAACCACATTTCGCCTGCAATAAAATCAGTTGAAGAATGGGTAATTTTATACACCTCATCCGAAACCGGTCTGAAATCAATGGTCATCATTTTACATTTTTCGTGTAACTTGTTGGCAAAACTATGGCTGAAGGTGGATAAATAATTGGAAAAACCGGACAAAATGAGTTCCCTATCTACCCAACCACATCCGCTGCTTAAGCCATATATCAAGCAATATTCGAGTTCCGTTTTTGATATTCACCAGCGAAAAATGCTCTTTCCGGATGGAAGTTTCAGACTTCCCGATTCCGCTATCCGGGTCTCCTTTCATTTCTCTGATACCATTCCCTGGATGATTGTTGATGGAAAAAAGTATACTCAGGCAAAACAAAATATACGTGGACTGCAGTTAAAACCTGTCGTATTCAACACCAGCCAATCTCTCAATGTATTTTCAATAGAATTTACGCCCGCGGGGTTTGTACAATTCTTTAACCTGCATTGCAGCGAACTTGATTTAACAGCCATGGAACTCCACGCATCGTGGTTTCCGGAATACGAATACGTGTTCGAAAGGCTGAGTGTGTTCACGCATTTCAGCGATCAGGTACATTTTCTCAACACTGTATTTCTGGGTAAACTCCGTTCGCATCCCGACCAGCAAAAAATTACCCAATTGTACCGGCTCATTTCAATGCACCGATCAACACCCACCGTTAAAGAACTGTCTGAAAATACTTTTATCACCGAACGCAGCTTCAGGCGTTTTTTCAACAAACATTTTGGTGTTTCACCCAAACTGTATCTGCGCTTGTGCCGGTTCGAAAAAACGGTTGCTGCCATGAAAAATGAAACAGCGACACTCCCGCTTCAATTGGCTTTGGAACTTGGATATTACGATCAGGCACATTTTATCCACGAATTCAAAGCGTTTTCAGGAGTCTCCCCTTCCAAAATGAATTTTTCGCAGGCCTGAGAAGAGCCCATGCAACGATTGTACAGCAGCTCAAGAAATTATGTTGATGGAAAGTCTTTTAGAAATAGTTCCGGATATGGCAGTGTAGTTGGAAGCAACGAAGAGGGGGGGATAAACAAGATAAGACGGCGTAACTGCAAGCTACGCCGCGTGGGGAAAGTGAAGATAATTTCCGGCTATGGTTGGAACTAATTTTCCTATATCGAAAACTAAATGCTAATTTTCACTCTTTAACCACATGTGCGAGAACACTGTACGCCATTTATGACCGTTTTAAGAATATGTAAATATGCGAATCATATACATGACAGCCGTATTTAAAGATCTATTTGATCAGCTGACAGCAATAGTTACGGCAGTTCGACTATCATTTTCTAACGAACTTCATAATCCAATTTGGAGAATTCATTTGTATTTTTTTCAAAGACTATTTTATATAGAAACGAACCTCAGCCCCTCAATTAACTTCATCAATCTTTTTCATTCATCTCACAAACAAATCAACGTTATGAACTATTTAAACCCAATCAATTCGAAACTTTTAGCTTACATGCTCATCGTACTATTTTCAAGTGGTATGCCTAAAGCACAGGCGCAATTGGGTTCCTTGGATCCAACCTATGGCGACAACGGAATTTTTTTCACTCATCTTCAAAACATTACTCCAGAGGCTTACTGCTCGGCATTAGATTCCCAAGGCAGGCTCATTGCTGGCGGTTCTGTTTATTTAGCCTCAAGTGCGGCGCGACATTCTCTTTTGGTACGTTTACTTTCAGATGGAAGCCTGGACCCCACTTTTGGCACCGGTGGCTACGTAATAGACACTATTGAAGGGGCAAGAATTTATGGATTGACCATTGCCAATGACGGAAAAATATTGGCTTGCGGGAGGGCCCCAACCAATACAGCAGAATTTTCATCTGATTTTGTCATTTATAGATTTAATGAAGATGGTAGTCCAGACAATTCATTTAGCGATGACGGAAGGACCTTTGTTGACTTTGGACCATTGCATCGCAACCGTGCCAATAGCATCAATGAACAAAATGATGGGAAAATATTAGTCACTGGCAACTTTCATTACGGTGATGAGGGCCTTGCGGACCTCTATAAAATTGGGATCTGCAGATTGCTACCCAATGGGGATTTAGACGCGACATATGGCTCCAATGGTTTAGTAATACAGGATTTGAACCTAATTTCGGCACGTAGTTACCATTCTACAATTGATGCCAACGGGAAGTTAGTGGTGGCGGGTTGGCGACGTCCTGAAGCTTCTGACGGGAATAATCACGGGGTAATTTTAAGACTAAATGAAAATGGTTCACCCGATCCTACTTTTGGAGAAGATGGATTGGCCTTTGCCAATATTCCTGAGGCGGATTATATATTTTTCAGTTTAGTGATCGGTGATGACGGCAGTATTTATACCTGTGGTACTTCCACCGATCCCGAAAACGGGGAATGGGATTTCATTATTGCCAAATTCAGTCCGAATGGCGATCTGGATACAGACTATGCCAATGGCGGATTCCTCAATCTTGAATTTACCGACGTAAGCGAAGATGAAGCGCATGACCTTGTACTTCAGGATGACGGAAAATTATTGGTGATTGGTCAGGTTCAGAATAACAGTAATGATTATACCTGGGAATATGCTGCACTACGACTTAATCAAAACGGATCAATTGATACCTCTTTTGGTGATAATGGACTCTCTCATTTTATGGCTGGCCCAAGTGATTCCTACCCAGTAACTGTGGAACTACAATCCGATGGAAAAGCACTTCTTGTTGGTTTCACCAGTGGAAATTCTCCTAACAATGGAATGGCCGTTGCCAGAATAATTACCAGCCTAGACGTAGGGATCGTTGATTTAAAAACTGAGCAAGTTCAGGTATTGGTTTACCCCAACCCTATTGTTGACGATGCCGCCTTTCAATTTGAGTTGACACAAGAAGCCACGGTTTCTGTAGAACTGTTCAACATTGAAGGGAAATCTATTCAGCAAATATTGAGCACTAGTATGCTCAATAGTGGAAAACATGTACTACCAATAGATCTTACAAATTTTCCGGCTGGAGTCTATCTTTTAAAGTTGAATACTGATAATAGCGAGACCTCTGTTCGACTCTCAAAGCGATAAATTTTCTTCAATGATTGCGTGAATGGGTAAGCGAAGGAATTGTCTGGGTTGAAATAACGAGGGCACAAGCGGTGATGCTTGCGCCAGACAGGGGCGAGCTTTGCTAAAGGAATGTCCACTATTTCGGGCTTGTAGCGCGTAACAGTAAGAAAAAGACAAGACGGTTTAGCTGCAAGCTCCGCCGAGTGGAGGGCCTTTACCGAAGATCGCTGACAACCATTTTTCCCACAGCTACACCCGTTGGTAAAATACATCGCACCACATACATCCCTGGCCCTAATCCTGAAACGTCGAATGTTCTTCCGGAGGTTTCCAATACTTTTTTACCCGTGGAGTCATAAATATGCAAAACGGCATTTTCTGTCACTCCTTCAACACGAACAATACCGGATGCCGGATTGGGATAAAATTCTATCGTTGGAATTTCTGTATGCTCTACTCCGGTCGTGCCAACCGGGCAAAAAACCTCAGTCGTGACCGACGCATCTTCAGATACGATATCCAGTGGAACAGAAGAAAGTTCAACCTCAAAAAAGGCGAGCGAATCAGACGCCGTGAGCATCGAGTCGGTACCTTCAGCTATGGAATACGACATGGTTTCATCACACGTGAAAAATTCGGTCAAAGATCGTTTTTCGAGAATGCCTGTGAAACCCGAAATGTTCTCCCACCCGAAAAATGCATATTCATCACCCGCACCCAAACTGATTCTGTTCCGAAAGCCGCTCATTCTCACCTGATCGAGGAGATTGCCATTGGCATCCAGTTTCAAACCGAGCGAACCGGCCATTCCGCCTTCGCTGTTGGCTACCACAACAATATCGCCCGAAGCGTCTTCGGCAATAAAATGAAAGCCGACAATATCGAAAATCGAAGTCTGGTCCTGAACGGCTCCCTGCCATACTTCAATGTACTTTGCCCAGATTAGGTTTCCGGCAGCGTTGGTTCGAAAAACAGTGGTGTAGCCCGGAAATGCAGTTCGTGCCGACGCATAAATCAAATCACCGTTGGCTGTGCGATTCATCGTGAAACCAATTTCAGAATAATAACGGCGTGTCCAGTTGACCGTCTGAAGATCAAAGTCAACATTGAAAACCTCGCTGTTCGAGAGCAGAATGTCTATGGA
>CAZJLZ010000376.1:0-3476 GCA_964546775.1 uncultured Cryomorphaceae bacterium
GAAGAAGAATTGATTATTCGCCCGACGTCCGAGACGATTATTTGGAATTCATACCGCAATTGGATTCAATCATACAGAGATTTACCGATCCTGATCAATCAATGGGCGAATGTTTTGCGATGGGAAATGCGCACCCGATTGTTTCTGCGAACGGCGGAGTTTTTATGGCAAGAAGGACATACCGCTCATGGAACAGAACAAGAAGCCCGGGATGAAGCATCCCAGATGTTGGAGGTTTATGCAGAATTCGCCGAAAAGTGGATGGCGATGCCAGTAATAAAAGGACGAAAATCTGAGAGTGAACGATTCGCCGGTGCTGTTGATACTTTATGTATTGAAGCATTGATGCAGGACGGGAAAGCATTGCAAGCCGGTACTTCCCATTTTCTCGGCCAAAACTTTGCCAAAGCGTTTGATGTCAAATATGTGGATCAGCAAGGACAATCGGAATTCGTTTGGGCTACCTCCTGGGGTGTTTCAACCAGATTGATGGGGGCGTTAATCATGACTCATTCTGACGATCAGGGCTTGGTCCTGCCTCCAAAACTTGCTCCAATTCAAGTAGTAATTGTCCCCATTTATAAAAGCGATGAACAGAGAGAGGCTATCTTAATGGCTGCTAAACCAATCGTCGACGCACTAAAAGCTGCGGGCCTTTTTGTTAAACTGGACGATGATGACAAAAGAAAACCGGGCTGGAAATTTGCCGAGTATGAAATGAAAGGAGTTCCGGTTCGGATTGCCATTGGGCCGCGGGATCTGGAGAATCAAACAGCGGAAGTCGCTCGTCGTGATACGAGGGCTAAAGAAACTATTGCCATGGATAATTTGGTTGATCATGTATACAACTTAATGGATCAAATACAGGAAAACCTGTACAACCGTGCGCTGGAGCATCAGAAAATCAATACCCACAGGGTTGACGACTACGAATCCTTTAAGCAAATTGTGAACGGAAACGGTGGGTTCGTATGGGCGCATTGGGACGGTACATCGGAAACGGAGGAAAAAATCAAACAGGAAACCAAGGCTACCATTCGCTGTATTCCGCTTTTTGAATCTTCGGAACAAGGAATGTGTATGTATTCCGGCAAACCTTCTGCGCAGAGAGTACTTTTTGCCAAAGCTTATTGACAATGGACAATAGTACACATCAGAAAATCATCAGCACTTTAAAAAGTAAGTCCTGTCTGAAACAGGATGTCTACAGCCTGACCAAAGAAGTTTTTGGCCAGTTTAAAAGCCGTCTTAAACTGTATTGTGATTTGCTGGAAAGCGAAGTCTGTCCTATCGATGCGCGTATCCGGATAGAGTATAAAGAACAAGGTGATTACGTATGTGAAGCCACTATCGCCGGAGATTTACTGGTGTTTGTGATGCATACCAATGTGAGCCAGTTTGATGGCGATCACGCAGTATGGAACACATCGTACATGAAAGAAGATGAAAACAGGGGTTATTGTGGTACCATTCACATCTATAATTTCCTTGCCGATTCTTTTCGACACAACAGGGCCAGCGATGTTGGTTATTTGATTGGTCGGGTATACGTTAACAAGGACCAGCATTTTTTTGTCCAGGGAAAACGCCCTCTGAGTTTGTTTTTCAACGATTTTGTCAATGATATACTGACGGTTGAGCGCATCCAGGATGTAATTGAAGTGGCCATTTTATATACGCTCGATTTCGATTTATACAGTCCGCCCTATCACGAAGTCCAACAAGTAACTGTTCAGGAAATGAAATTAATCAACCAGAGCACTTTCTTTAAAACCGGAAAGAGAGTCGGATACAAGTTTCAATCCGACATCGAAGAGTTTGATGAATAAATTTCGATAAGGAATTTTTGGTTCAAGGTGATTTTTCAATTACATTTGCGCTCGCTTTCATAAAACAAAGCATTTTTGGCCCGTTCGTCTAGGGGTTAGGACGCCAGGTTTTCATCCTGGTAACAGGGGTTCGATTCCCCTACGGGCTACAGAGGCATCCACATTGGGTGCCTTTTTTTATGCCTATAAGTCCCGTTAATAGGGCTAAGCAAGCAAATAAACCGGTTTAAACAAGTACGGAAATAGTTTACCATTTGGTTTACCATTTGGCTATTTGGTTTACCATTTGGTTTACCATAGGATTTTGTCTCATTTCAGCAATGAAGCAGAAATAGCCTCCATCACACACGCGTATAGAATCACATGCGACACTATCACACACGTGTATCAAATAGCAAACTCCACTATCACACACGCGTATAGGATATTTTGCACTCCTATTCCATTGTCCAATGTTACCAGTATGTTAAGTTTTTGTTAAGGAAATGTTAAATTAAGGAGTCGGTAATTTGGTAATAACCTGTACCTGTTGAGGTTAATAATTTGACCCCTCTTTTGCTCATTTGATTTCAGGACAAAATAGAATCATAGTGTCTTGTGCCCTCTATTTAGAAACAGGCAACACACCTAACGTAAAATAATAAAACACACGAGTGTTAATACCTATTCCTGAGCAATAGCACGGGTTACAACTGTATTAGCCGGAATACAAGTTATGCTTAATTAGTACATTGATTATGAGCAACATACAGGGAATACGAATTAAAGGAATAAATGACAATCCAACCATAGAAACGGGCGTGGACTATGTTCTAAGTCATTGCAGAAGCAAAAACATTAATCAAACCAATGCCTTAGCTTATACCTTGCTTTGTCCAACCGATACAGACCAGAAGCCTAAACTAAGTGAGTTAGCCAAAGATATTAATGTTGATTTCGTTGCTGCTTATCATTATATCGACAAAAACAGCAAAAGCAAACCACACCACCACCACTACCATATCATAACCAAAGAGCCTATAGTTGGCTGTAGCTATATTGTAGATTGTAAGCGAGTCGGAAACTTAGACAACTACGTCTACTACATGGTAAAAGGAGCACTTGACTTGAAAAATGCCCTATACCATTGCACAGCTGTAACCAATACAACCACTACCAGAACAGCAGCAGACTATGAACAACCAATAACAGCTATTGAACCGGAACCAACAACCACCTCAACAGCAAAAGCAGCAGCAAGAGCAGCAGAAACCTCAACAGAACCAGGATTATACGAAGTAAATTCCAACGATAGAATAGAAAAAAAGCAGCCATTTGTCTCATCAGTCAGTAAGGCAATCACAAGCGCAATGGGCAAAGTATTTAGCCGGTTCTATGGCTGGTTAAACAAGCCTATTCAGAAAGCCAATTCCGAGAATATTACCCTATTTATAAGCGAGTTAAACAGCAATAAACCAAAAACCAATATCACTATGAATCTAAGCGAAGAAATAGAAGACGGCTATAACGCAGCCTATGAAGGCTATTGTTTAAGCGGAACAGAAAGCCCTTTTTTTATAGAAGGCTACAACCGAGGAATGCAGGAAAAGCAGAAGAACTTATCTGATTTCTTAGAATCAGTTTAGCAGCGAAGCAAAAAGAAAAAGA
>CAZJLZ010000377.1:0-2620 GCA_964546775.1 uncultured Cryomorphaceae bacterium
GTAGAGTCGATCATCGGCCATTCGTCATGGATTTTTCCATCTCCGTCTTCATTCACCACCGGAGCTGATGGAAAATAAAAATGACTCAAATCTCCATAATTGAGCGTAATATCCTGCAGCCGGTCGCTAAAAGTTTTCATCCATCTTTTGGCCACAATTCCACCGGGCTTGTAAGAAGATGTGAACGATTCCGTGAAAATTACTTCGGGGGCGATGCATTTCAGCGCTTCCGGTTGCTGCGCGGCCGTGGCATACTGAGCCCAACCCATGTACGATTCACCGAGCATTCCAACTCGCCCGTTTGAAAAAGGCTGTTTCGAAATCCACTCTACCAACTCCTTACCGTCAGGCCCGTGCTGAGGATCCAGGGGCATTTGTTGTCCGAAAGATGCTCCGGTACCCCGCATATCTGCCGCAACAACTGCGTAACCGTGATTCAACAATCCACTAATGGATTTCGAAAAGCGCGGTTGATCCAGAAATGTGTTCCATCCCAGTCCGCCAATCCAGCCTATGGTGCGAAAAATAATTCCCATTTGAGGGGCAATGTATGCGCGACCGTACGGAGTCATTTTAAATATCACCGGAAAAGATTCCTGCTCCGGTCCTTTGGTAGGTATGTAAATATCTACAGCGATGCGGGTAGAATCCGAAAGAGTTACGTACTGACTCGTTCGTTCATAGGATCTATAATTGGGTTGATCGGGGCTGCTGTAGTCAATAACCTGGCCCGAAGCCAAGCATGGAGACATCAGCAGCAAATATGCCATCAATACGTTTGCGTTCACTTTTGCGGGAAATTTGATCTGTTGCGAATAACAACAGTAAAGATACACGGATTGTTGCGTTTGTTGAAAACCGGATATTTCAGAAATGTGAACTATTCTTTGGTCGACATGAGCAATCGAACCTTGCCGTTGTTGCTTGCAACCAGAATCCCATGGATGCCCTCAGAAGATAACTTGATGGACCTGACACAGCGAACATCTCCGGGTAAAAAGATTCCGCTGTGTGCTTCGTAAATCGTTTCAAAATTTCCCTTTCCGTCGCCTTTCAACAATAAACCTTTTCCCGCGTCGTAGGGGGTCGTTTCCACTTCGGTAGCGAAATTATTGCCCGCCAATAAAATATCCAGGTGGCCATCGTCGTCAAAATCATCCACGATCATTCCCTGTATGGGTGACACCTGGGCCGAAACGGGCAGTCCAACAAAATTCCATTGATGATCGTCCTGTCGAACCATCACACTTTCAAAAATATCGGCCTGAAGTGCAATCGAAGATTCGATTTTTTCGAAAGGGTAAATTTCCTCCAACGCCGCCGTGGCGAACGCGTGGTAAGTTTTGAATTCATCCTTGATGAAAGGCATCTGGCTGCTGCTGCATTCACGTCCCCGGACCGGCACCAACTGATCTTTGTAATTCTTGCTGAGGACAATGTCCAGCGTTCCGTTGTCGTCAAAGTCATTCGCAAACAGGTATAGCCGATTTTCGGGAGAAGGATGAAATTTATTGTTGAGTCCTATATTTCCCAACAAAATTTCCGGGTTTCCATCTTCGTCGAAATCACCTGACGCAATGCTGCTCCACCACCCTGAGGAGTTCAGTAAATTGAACTCTTCAGAAGGCATCAATTGGTTGTCAATCCACTCAAACATTTGTGGTGCCATCCATTCTCCTACAATCAGCAACTGCGGATTTTGACCTGAGCCGGTGATCCATTGCGCATCCGTTACCATTCCAATCTGTCGGATCGATTTTCCTTTTTCCTCCGTTACATCTACCAACCGACCATCATTGTTTTCGAACAAATAGCTTTTCGGTGCTTCGGGATATTTTCCGGGGACGACTCTACCTCCAACGAATAAATCGAGATCACCATCGTTGTCCCAATCGATTGCGGCAATCGCTTTGGTGGAGGATGTCATTTCAATTTCCTGTGATAAGGTAAAAGTTCCTGTTCCATCGTTGACGTACAACAGATCATTCAGCAGCTTCGGATCATCCACTATGTCACCACCGCCGCCGCGGGCGACATAAAGATCTACATCACCGTCGTTGTCCACATCCAGAAAAAGTGCACCCAGTTCTTCACCTTCAAGGTAATTGTCAAAAGCTTTGTTCGGAAGCGGAACAAAATACCCCTGCTCATTTTGCACGTAGAGGCTGCCGGATTGACCCCTGGCGCCACCAAGATAAAAATCCTCCAATCCGTCACCGTTCACATCTGCAACTGCTAGTGCCGGCCCCAGCCGTGACATTCGGTGCGGCAACAAAACTTCCTTCTCAAAATCGTTGAACCGGTTTTCTACATGCACGACCGGAAACCGAATAGCGACATTGGTGACATCCCAAAACATTTTTTCTTTCGTTGATTCTACCGGCAGCTGACTATCTTTCATACTGAATTCAAAATGATGCACCTTGTCGATTTCCGGATTCAAAACAACGGTACTCCGGCCATTCGGCCAATGGATAACGAGACTGTCCACTTCCGAATTTTGCCCCATACCGAAATGAACAATTGGTTCCATCATACTTTGAAAACCTCGTGTAAATCGATATTCGGCCATTTGCATCGTTTCGTTGGAGTACAATTTTATTGAGGCACCATCTACGTC
>CAZJLZ010000378.1:0-6270 GCA_964546775.1 uncultured Cryomorphaceae bacterium
CAATCAATATACTGAAAGAAGAAAAGCATTTGAAGAACAGCTGAAAGACCACACAAGGAACGATAGATTGGAACGGATTATGCAGTTTGCTTACCAGTATTATAAATTAGGGGGATTACTGTGCAGCGGTGTAGATGCGGGTAGGCACATAGTTCCTGGTTTTGGAGACCAACGAAATTATGAACTGCTTATTGAAGCTGGCTTCTTACCAGAAGAAGCCATTCAGGTGATGACAGGAAATGGAGCCCTGGCATTGGAGCTTCCTGATATCGGAACAATTCAAGAAGGTAAACGTGCAGATTTTATTGTTTTGAATGGGAATTTACCGGAAGATGCTTCGGTCATAAAAAAAGTAGATGCCGTTTTCAAGAAAGGCGTTGGCTATGATCCTCAAAAGATATTAAAAGATATAGTGGGTAAACTGGGATTGGAATGAAAAATGTACCCGGTGCGGCAAATGAAGATTTTGAAAGAGGTATTTTGGTTCCGATGCAGAAATTTAAAAATGGACATGAACGACACAAAAGTAACAGTCTTGTTCATGATTCAATCAGAGATAGATGATTTTCGTTGACATACACTTGAATTGAGCAAAGTCCAAAAATCTGCCACTAACGCCGAATGAAAGGAGCATTTTGACACACTATCCGGGGTGATATATACGTATAATATTTTTGAAGTTCGAAACTTTATGAATCGGAGTACGTGCCACATTTTAATTTTGCCCATTAATTTTTAGATATGAAGAATTTTGAAGCACACCGTTTGCTGACTGATGGAGAATTCAAAGATCAATTTCAGAATGGCACGTTTCAGCCAACTGGTTTTACACACGAAGCGCATTTGCGACTTGCCTGGATTTATATTCACCAGTATGGTATTGATAGAGCGGTTGAACAAGTTCGCTCGCATCTTCAAAAATTTGTAGCGCTTCATGGAGCAAGCGACAAATACAATGAAACCGTAACGGTAGCAAGCATTATGGCTGTTTATCATTTTATGATGCGCTCTCAAGCCCAAAATTTTAATGACTTTATAGCTGAGAATCAAGGATTAAAATATAGCCTGAAAGAACTCCTATTGACGCATTACGACACCAATATTTTTGCAGATGCAAAAGCAAAGCAAGAATTTTTGGAACCGGAGTTATTACCTTTTGATTGATGCACCTCAGAATTTGCGGCAGATGAAATCATAAGCTGGCGGGGGCAGGCAGTGCGCCGCGGAGGATTGCGAAATACCTTGCTTTTCCACAAATAAAAATCCCGGACAACGTGTCCGGGATTGGATTAAAAAGTGCAAACATAGATACTGAAACACGATGGTTACCGAATCGGTTGTAAGTAGTTATCGAAAAGCCACTGCCCTACCGCATTGCCCATTTGTTGTCCCGCTTCGCAGGCAAAACGAAAATGGATACCGGCCATCACACGTGAATCTGCATTTTCATCTGCTGCCTGGTGAAAACTACTATAACTTCGGATTTTTTTACCCGGAAGTCCGGTGGGTGAACTCATCGTAAAAGGAGTGTTATCACCCAGGATATTTGAAAGTACTGTTGCTGCAGCATTCCCCAGCGCACTGTGCGTCGAGGGATAATCCTGAACAGGAGGTGTAGGCAATGCCGGTTCCCATTGAACATCTTCGACGGTTCTTTCATTTTCATCCATGTATGCTTTGCGAATAGCCGTAAAAGGCCTCCACAAATTGTAATGAAACTTCGAATCCCAACCGGCAATGTAGGCATCGGCGATGGCCATGTCAACCAGTGCGAATAGCCGGGCTGCCTCCACCAGGTTCAACTTCATATCTTGTGCTACAGTACGAGCCACGCGGTTCCAACCAGCTTCCGAGAACTCGTACCAGTAGTTCATGTAGGCGGTCTGTTCCGTTGTTCGAATTGTACTGTTCACCGCACCCATTTCCTTCACTTCATTGTATGCGTCGCTATAGTCTGTGGTGGTGAGCAGCGGATACATGGGCGATCTAAACTGAAATTTTTCTGCCAGTCCAAATGGCTTCACGTCTGTCCAATTCGGTGCAAATACGAAGTCAAAGGGCGGGACTGCCTGGTAAGTGCCTGCGATATCCGATGAATTCACCGGTACAATTGGATCGTCCGCAGAACCATCATTGGACCGGATACCAAGCAGAGACATAGCTGCGGCTTTACCCAGCGCAATACCACGTTTTTTAGCATCCCCCTCAGGAATGGTCGATAGCGTCACATGCAATGCAGAATCAAGAAATTCCTGTCTATCAGGAAGTTCGTTTACTAATACTGTATAGGCTGCGCTAGTGGCTGCAGCGATAGGGTGTGCCTTGGAGTCCTTGCCAGTAAAGCAATAGGACGAATACTGTGGATTCACGGCATTGACCGCATCGTGCATAGCCAGATGCATCATTGCATTAATACGTGAGGCCATTAAGGAATGTTGATAAGTTTCCCCGCCAAAAGCTTCATAGGCTACTTCATTCCACTCTAGAATAACATTTCCGGGCATTGCGGCTAACTCGTCTTTTTCGAATGATTCTTCAGAACATCCGGCTGTGGAAAGGCATGTAATGATTGCCAACATAAACATAACTGTTTTCATGTGTTTCATTTTTAATTGTTAATATGATTACACCTGGAAATGCGTAAGTTTAAAACTTACATTGTTGGGAAGACCATTAGGAAGTGGTCCAAATAATTTCCTTATCTGGTTTGTACGTGCAAAGCGTACCGGTTTTCACAGCATTGGAAAAGTGGGTACCAAGCGAAGGATGGAATTGTTCAATTCGGGCTATAGCGCTACGGATACGCCACGTGATCGCTGAACGGGCTTTTTCATGGGTATTGCCGGTTCTGCGAATTCTGCCTTTATGGTCGATGGATTTCGATATCATATCAAGAATGCTGTCATATTCTTCCTGCAGTGTCTCCAACCTCGCAAAGTCACTTACCAGCTCCGCTTCTTCCAATTCATCTTGAATGTTAAGAATTCGTTCCTTATATTGTTTTCGGGCTTTTTCGTCGATCATCTCATCCCCCTGGACTTCCAGACCGATGCCCATTAATTCTGCACAATGTAAAATTTCACGGGGTTGACGAATTAGTTTCTGCAAATCATAGAATCCTTTGACTTCCGGAATTATGGCAGTACTGTTCTCGTAAACGATTTTCCACGTGGCATTTTCCTTTAAAAAAATGTTGCATTCGTTTTCAATCAAGTGAGTGGTTGGTGATTTCACGCGGTATTCTTCAAACGCTCCGTTGCTTATAAATTGTAAAAATGCTACAAGTTTGCTCGTATTGCGATGTGGATTCAGTTTCAGAAGCCATTCGATAGCCTCCATCTCATTGAAATCCTTTCCTTTGACGACCAGGTCCCGGTATACATTCAGAAATGAAATCCAGTATTCATGCATTTTATCGAATTGCCCCAGGTAGTAATAAATACCTGCACAATAGGCATCAGAATCAGCCAGGCGTGTTTTCCCAATCTGATCATGTTTTATGAAGGAGGCAGCCTTTTCATAATCGCCCAGTTCAAAGTAAATGAAGCCACCCAGCCGTACATTGTCTCCTGCGAAAAAAGGATTGACCCGGAAGCCCGTTTCATACAACTCCAGTGCTTCGTCACCCAACCCCAAATAAACCAGGTAAAGCGCGATGGGAAATAAGGTGTCAGGATCGTTGGAGTTGAGCGCAAGCGATCGGTGGAAATAGTATTCCGCGGTGTTGTAGGATCCTTCATATAAAAATACGCGACCCAACACCATGGCAATAATGTGATTCTGATCGTCAAGCTCCACTGCCTTACGAGCCCATTCGTAGGCTCCGTTCTTGCTCACATCCCATCTCTCCCAGAGCTGACAGGTCCATTCGTTGAAATATGAAAGAGACATTCCCATAAAGGCTGGTGCATAATCCGATTGTATTTTCAATGATTCTTCAAAATGGTCACGCGCTGTGAGATCTGCCTCTACAGAAGCCTTCTTGAGCTCCTCCATTCCGTACAGCCAATGTTCTAATGCCGTATATTCCACGGAAGGCCTTTGCTTCAATTTTGAGACCAGGTCCTGGCCTATCCGTTGCTGAAGCGCCGAAACTACATGTCTCAATAGATTTTCCTGCAAACCATTCATTTCTGTGATACTTCCTTCAAGTCTGGTTCCCCACACCAAGCGGTGCTCCTTGCGTACAAAAAGTTGCACATTGATCTGTAGGACTTGCAAAGTACCCTGGAAGTAACCCTCCACGATATAATTCTCATCCAGTTGGCCAATAAATTCTTCTTGCTTGCTCAGTCCGTAGTTTTCAGGCAATCTGATTATCCTGAGCTGACGGAATCGGGAGAGCTCAGTGACCAGATCATCCCTGAAAGAACGGCAATATAACCCAAGATTACTTTCTGGTGAGAGGTCCGCAAAGGGGAGGATCGTCAGGGCAATCTGTTGCGTGTTGCGCATCTGAAGCATTTTTATGTCAAACACCCATTGTGTGCTGTTATAAATGAAGCTTTCAAAGATAATGAAAGGAATTAAAATTGGATGCAACTCTGTTCGTGTAATTCTGGTTTTTGAACATTATTCACAGAAAATTGAGCGTGCTTACTTATGCTATTTTGATTAAGTTGAAAACAGGAAATAGATACTTTATTCCATGGTCCGTTACCCGCATTACAGAGCGGCAGTGGAAGAGAAGAATTTAGAACGTAACTGAACACGATGAGATTTGTCTATTAAAACGACATCTGTAACATCGGATATTTTGGACCGTCCACTGGTGGAATTATGCGGACCAGAAATAATATTTCAAATGGCTGAAAATTTGGCAAGACGGACGCCGCGGAGGATTTCGAAGCCAGGTTGCATACGGTCTTAGGATTCGCCCATACGGATGAAATCGTAAGCCGGGGGGCATCCCGCTTGCCTCCCCGCCGGATTAGGAATACATCTGAAGCTCGGGAGTGTGCAGAAAATATAAAATAATAGAAAAGGATTGAATATTTTGTGAAACTAAAAATATTCAGATCTTGTAGTACCTAAATAAAAAAAAGCAAGAATATATGGGAAGATTAAAGTTGAATACGGACCCAAAAGTGGATGAAATATTTGCCAACTATCCTATACATGTCCGTGATAAGATGGACTTCCTCAGATCATTGGTCATAGAAACAGCCGAAGAGGAAGGAATTGATGAACTGGAAGAAACCTTGAAGTGGGGCGAACCGAGTTTTGTGACCAATAACGGAAGTACCTTGCGTATGGACTGGAAAGAGAGGTCTCCCGGCCAATACGCTATGTATTTTCAATGCTCCAGTCGGCTCGTCGAAACGTTCCGGATGGTATTCAACCATACTTTTAAATACGAGGGAAAGCGAGCCATCGTATTTCAACTGGATCAAAAAATCCCCGAATTGGAATTAAAGGAATGCATCAAAGCAACCTTGACGTATCATAAGGTAAAACACTTGTTGACATTGGGGATCTAGGAGTGACAGGAACTAAAACTGCCTCAACTTCGGAATCGTGCCGAAGAAAAAAGGACATTAGGGAGAATATAATTGGACAAAATGAAAAACTTATGACCATAATTCGAACGGAAGGGTTGACCAAACGATACGGGGATACCACTGCGGTGGACAATGTTTCGATCCATGTCGAGGAAGGGGAAATTTATGGTTTCCTGGGTTTGAACGGGGCCGGTAAAACAACGTTAATCAGATTGTTGCTGGGACTCATAAAACCGGATCAGGGGAACTGTAAGTTGTTTGGTCAGACCCCAAAACAAGCTTCTTCCCTCTGGAATGACGTGGGATATTTAGTAGAGACTCCACATGCCTACCCCAATCTATCGGTGATCGAAAACCTCGAAGTAATCTATAAACTAAGAGGATTGAATGACAAGACGGTGATTGACACCATCATTGACCGGTTACATCTCATGCGGTACAAACACACCAAAGAAGCCCACTTATCACTGGGTAATAAACAACGCCTTGGACTGGCAAAAGCTCTCATGCACAAGCCAGCGTTGCTGATCCTCGATGAACCCATAAATGGACTTGATCCAGCCGGCATAGTAGAGATTAGAGAATTGTTAAAAGAACTTGCGCAGAATGATCACACTACCATTTTCTTATCCAGCCACATCCTCTCTGAAATCGCTAAACTCACCACCAGGATTGGGATCATCCACAACGGTAGTATAATCAGGGAGATGGTTTCGAGCGAGTTAAAGAATGAGATCATAAAAAAATTACAGATTGATACCACGGATAA
>CAZJLZ010000379.1:0-2570 GCA_964546775.1 uncultured Cryomorphaceae bacterium
AGGGTTGTTTTTCCGGCTCCGCTGGCACCTACAATACTCACAATTTCGCTTCTGAAAACGGTTAGATCTACTCCGTTGAGCACTTCTACTTCTCCGTACGACTTATAAATTTCTCTGGCGACCAGTACCGGTTTTTGCAAGGGTTCCGACAATTTTTGAAAGGGTTTTGGTTTTACTTTCCCCGGAAAGAACCTATACACCGGAGTTAAGCATCGCGAAAGATACGGTTTATTGAGTTTGTTTTTCTGCTATGAGTGACTCGTTTCAGCGACGTTTCCTGCCTCCGCGGTGTTTTTTATTGACAACTCTGGCAAATATGATCAGTGCGAGAATAAGTCCTCCCGCAATAAAGATTTGAGTAAGATTATCCATAGTGAGTGGTTTGGTTAATAGCCACAATTTAGGAAAATCTGCCCAACTTCAAAATTTAGTGAGAAGGAAGAAAGCGAATCAGTAGATACTAAAAAAGAAAACCGGCCAGGAAATCCCGGCCGGTTTAGATTGTCTTTCAAAAATCTGGTCTAATAATACACCAACCTGCGCACTTTGGCAATGTGTTTAGCCAGACGAAGCACCTGTTTGGTATATCCAAATTCGTTGTCATACCACACGTACAAAACGATGCTCTTTTTATCCGGGCTCACAATGGTGGCCGGTGAATCGAATACCGAGCAGCAAGTGTTGCCAATGATGTCGCTGGAAACAAGTTCGTCGCTGATGGAGTAGTTGATTTGGTTCACGAGGTCTCCATTCAGAGCGGCATTCTTCAGCAACCGGTTGACTTCTTCTTTCGAGGTCTCCCGGGAGACGGTCAGATTCATGATGGCCAGCGATCCATTGGGCGTTGGAACGCGCACGGCATTGGCAGTCAGTTTATCGCTCAGAGAAGGTATCACCTTGGTAACTGCACGTCCGGCACCGGTTTCTGTAATTACCATGTTGATGGCAGCCGAACGGCCTCTGCGGTTTTTCTTGTGCAGGTTGTCGAGCAGGTTCTGGTCATTGGTGTATGCATGAACCGTTTCGATATGTCCTTTTTCAACACCGAGATGGTCTTCGATAATTTTCAGCACCGGACAAATTGCGTTGGTCGTGCAGGAGGCGGCAGAGAAAATGTGCTCGGTTTTAATATCGAAATCTTTTTGATTGATTCCGTATACGATGTTCGGCATCTCTTTTCCGGGCGCAGTCAACAATGCTTTGCTGACGCCTTTGGACTGTAGGTGACGTCCCATCGCTTCCGCAGTGGTGAAAACCCCGGTGTTGTCGATGATCAATGCGTCCTTGATTCCGTATTGAGTATAGTCGATGTCTTCGGGTTGATTGGCAGATATGAACTGTACAATCTGACCATTGATACTCAGTTGCTGACTTTCGATGTCTTCAATGACTGAACCGTGAAAGGGTCCATGAACAGAATCCATACGCAACAATGCAGCGCGTTTCGAGAGCATTTGCGGATCCTTATCGCGGGTAACTATTGCCCGCAACCGAAGCTGCTGGCCTTTACCTGCCTGTTTGATCAACTCGCGCGCTGCGAGACGACCAATGCGGCCAAAACCGTACAATACTACGTCTTTGGGTTCAATATCGCTGCTTTCCTGATGTCCGAGGAAATTGGCGAGCTTGTCCTCAATAAAGGAAGCTTTATCGCTTCTTACATCTTTTTCGCTGATCCATTCGCTGGCCAGCTTGCCGATATCGATTTTGGCCGGAGCCACATCAATTTCGAGTAAAAGTTTCGCAAGTTCGGCAGTGGTGTAAATATCCACCGGACGATTTACGACTTCTTTGGCGTATAAGTGCAAATTGAGAATTTCCGAAATATTGGTGTCCAGCAATGGATTTCTGAAGAGCACGAGCTCTACGGACTTTTCGTACATCAATCTGCCCACAGAATTCATCAGGTCAATAGCGGCACGTTTTTGCTCGACCCAATCTTTCAACTCATTGTCGTAGGTTGATTTTCCTACATCCAGGGTTTCAGATTCCATGAAGTATGTTGTTTTTTTAGCGTTTCCTTACCCGAGGTAAGATTTCAATAATTTGCTGCGAGAAGTATGACGCAATCTTTTGATCGCTTTCTCTTTGATCTGGCGAACGCGCTCTCTGGTGAGATTGAATTTCGCGCCGATTTCTTCGAGCGTCATTCCGTGCGTTTTACCGATTCCGTAAAACAAACGGATTACTTCAGCTTCTTTGTCGCTGAGTGTAGAAAGCGATCGTTCGATTTCTTTCACCAGTGATTCGCTGAGCAGGTCGCGGTCGGCTTTTGGAGAATCCTCGTTGATCATAACATCGAGCAGGGAGTTGGATTCACCTTCCTGAAAAGGAGCGTCAACAGATACGTGCCGGCCGGAAACTTTAAGTGACTCTGCTACTTTTTCGATCGGCATGTCCAAGGCAACAGCCAATTCGTCTACCGTAGGAGGTCGGTCGTATTCCTGCTCCAGTTTGGCAAACATTTTATTGATTTTGTTCAACGAACCAACCTGATTCAGCGGCAAACGAACAATTCTTGATTGTTCTGCCAAAGCCTGAAGAATGGACTGACGAATCCACCATACGGC
>CAZJLZ010000380.1:0-2718 GCA_964546775.1 uncultured Cryomorphaceae bacterium
TCGTTTGAACCTTTTTGTTAACATTGTTGTATCCTAGATATCCGAAATTCTTTCGTTATTAAATAGAAAACGACCATTCACCGATCATGAGGCGCAGTGCGAAATGAATAACCACAACCAGAAATATCCAGGGAATAGGAGGCATGATCAGACGATCCTTATCTTTTGGATAGTCGTGGTGAATTCCGTGAACAGTATATACAAAACGATTTGCACCGGCTATGTTCGAAACCCAGTGAAAAACATAACGGTGGGCGACGTATTCGAAAAAACTCCAGAACAATACTCCGCCAAAAAAAACAGCTAATGTCAACAGAACCGAGAAATCATTCCTGATAAAACTTAAGTATAATAAAAACAAAGCGATAGCCGGGTACATTGTGTACGCGATAAACGCCGGAGTGCGGGTTAAAAATTCTAAAACCGGATTTTTGAAGAGTTGGCCAGACCCGGGTTTCGGTGTGTATTGCATAGTGCAGCTAATTTCTTACAAAATTAAGGACTTTCTGTTATATGTAACAATTCTTTTGACTAGTCGCTGGTTAATTTCTACTGCTATTTTCAAATGCTCTTTGATTTAATTAGTAACAAGGTTGAGTCAGCTTCCTAATTTACTGTTGGTTCCCTAGAATCTGTACAAATGGGAAATTTATTTTGGTGATGGAAAATCAAATTGTGTAAATTTGCAGCCCTTCAACACAACGAAATTTAGTGCAGCTACGCTGTGTGGTGAAATGACCCGCAGATTTTGCGAGTAAGCGCTTTGTTTGTAGGAGTAGACACTCGGCTTTGGTTATGAATTTTAAGTGAAATTGCCCGAGTGGTGAAATGGTAGACACGCTGTCTTCAGGAGGCAGTGCCGTAAGGTGTGCTGGTTCGACTCCAGTCTCGGGCACCAGTAAAGAAAGTGAACATTGGATGTGTTCACTTTTTTTATGTCTAATTGAATTCCAGCCATTATTTTTTTGCTGACCGCGGATGAAACTCCATGATCGCAGATCGCAGGTAGTGCCTGTCCAGATGAGTGTAGAGCTCAGTTGTGGTAATGCTTTGATGACCTAGCATTTCCTGAATTGCACGCAAATCGGCTCCGCCATCTACCAGATGAGTGGCAAAAGAATGCCGGAAACTGTGCGGTGAAATATTTTTTGCAATGCCGGCACGTGAACATAAATCCTTCACAATATGAAAGATCATTACCCGGGTGAGTTGTTTTCCACGCCGATTGAGAAATAGAAAATCTTCGTGTCCCGAAGTTATTTGTTGATGCACCCGGCATTCTTTGCAATAAATTTTAATGTACTTGATGGCATCATCACCAACAGGTACCAATCGCTCCTTGTCGCCCTTCCCAATTACCCGAACAAAACCATCTTCGAGATAAAGGTTTGTAATCCGTAGCCCGATTAATTCTGAAACGCGTAACCCACAACTATAAAGTGTTTCAATTATCGCTATATTGCGAGTTCCTTCGGGTTTACTTAGGTTAATTGCGCTGATAATACTGTCTATTTCCTCCTTGCTCAGAACTTCGGGAAGTCGAAGTCCAGTTTTTGGGCCTTCGAGTAGTTCGGTCGGATCGTCCTGAATGATGTCTTCCAGCAATAGGTAGCGGTAAAATGCCTTTATTCCTGAAATTAGCCGTGCTTGTGACCGGGCAGCCAATCCGAGTTCGTTCAGCCATTTGATGAAATGTTGTAGATCCGATAACTGAATTTCTTCAGGACTTCTCTGATTGGCTGTTCCAAATTCAGCGAGTTTTTTGACATCCCTTTCGTAAGCCATCAGGCTGTTTTCCGAAAGCCCGCGTTCCAGACGGGAAAATGACAGAAAACCCTTTATGCCTGACCGCCAATCCATAAATGTTGTTGTTGTGATGGTTTGAATGAATGGTGCTAAATTAGCTGTCGAAAGAACTTCACAGCATCATGCGCATATCAATTATCAACGGGCCCAATTTAAATTTGTTGGGAAAACGTGAACCTGAAATTTACGGCAACCAGAGCTTCGACGATTTTCTTCAGATTCTTAAAAAGGAATTTGAAGATTGTGATCTTAGCTTTTACCAAAGCAACCATGAAGGGGAGTTGGTGGATAGGATCCAGGAGGCAGAACAAACCGCAGATGCATTGATTTTAAATGCAGCAGCGTACACGCATACGTCTATTGCTATCGGAGATGCTGTAAAAACGCTTACTGTTCCGGTGATAGAGGTACACATCTCCAATGTTTTTGCACGAGAACCGGAACGTCACAAATCAATGGTCTCGGCTTCCGCTACGGGTGTCATTGTGGGTTTAGGCTTAAATGGTTACCGACTGGGGATTGTGCACATTCTCAGTGAACTCAGATAATGTCTTTCGGGTCGAGTTCGGAAAACACCCGGTGATTTTTCATGAAATATTGCCAAACGATGCTTTTGCGGTAAAAACCAATTTTATTTGGACTTTTTATGGTTGCGGATAGGATTTTCCTTTTTTTCAGAAATTTTAGACAATTGTTGTAGAAACTGAAATGAGCCCTAATTACCGCCCGGAAATGAGCCAATTGCCCCTGTGATAAAAATTTGATAGCAGCCAGACCGTCCAGAGCCATTCTCCTGAACATCCTGAAAAACAAGTTTCCGTTTCGGTAATTTTTGAGCAGAAGAAAAAGGTTGTTCCGAAAATTGAGATAGGTTTTTTGCGGATTGATTTTGCTAAGTGTACCACCGCCCTG
>CAZJLZ010000381.1:0-4903 GCA_964546775.1 uncultured Cryomorphaceae bacterium
AATTACCGCTCTGGTTGTACCGGAAGACTGCATCAAATGATGAGCATGGCGTCGCCGTACGCGAGGAAGTTGTACTTTTCCTTGATCGCGACCTTGTATGCATTCATGACGTGGTCATACCCACCAAAGGCGGCAACCATCATCAACAGCGTAGATTCCGGAGCGTGGAAATTGGATATCATCGCGTTCGGAATATTGAACTCGTACGGAGGAAAAATGAATTTATTCGTCCATCCTTCGAAAGGCTTCAGATGCCCGCCGGTAGAAACCGACGTTTCGATGGCGCGCATTGCCGTTGTGCCTACTACACACACCCGTTTCTTCTTATCGATGGCTCGGTTGACAATATCGGCGGCTTTCTGATTGATAATCAACTGCTCTGAATCGGTTTTGTGCTTGGTGAGATCTTCTACCTCAACCGGACGAAACGTTCCCAGCCCAACGTGTAGAGTAACTTCTGCAAAATGAACGCCTTTCAATTCCAGTCTTTTGAGTAAGGATTTACTAAAGTGTAAACCGGCGGTTGGAACAGCAACCGCTCCTTCATTTTTCGCAAATACAGTTTGGTATCGGTCGATGTCCTGCTCTTCGGCCGGACGATCAAGATATTTGGGAATGGGTGTTTCTCCCATCGACATCATTGTTTTTTTGAATTCGTCGTACGGTCCGTCGAATAAAAAACGCAAGGTTCGGCCGCGTGAAGTAGTATTGTCAATTACCTCGGCTACGAGAGAATCGTCTTCGCCAAAGTAAAGTTTGTTTCCAATCCGAATCTTACGTGCCGGATCTACGAGCACATCCCACAACAGGCTTTCGCGGTTTAATTCGCGCAGCAAAAACACTTCAATTTTGGCTCCGGTTTTCTCCTTATTTCCGTACAGTCGAGCAGGAAACACTTTCGTGTCATTCAAAATCAAGGTGTCGTCTTCCTTAAAATAGTCGATGACATCGCTGAATTTTTTGTGTTCAATCTCGCCGGTTTTCCTGTCCAGAACCATCAAACGCGAATCGTCACGGTTCTCTGCGGGATACTTGGAAATGAGTTCTTGAGGAAGTTTGAATTTGAATTGGGAGAGCTTCATATATGCGGGCGTTTATCCAAAATTATGGGGCTGCGAAGATACTTATAAATGCCCGACTTTCACAACTACATTTTGGGTTCAGAAAGCAATGCGACAAGCTCCTCTAAATCAAAGGCATTTGTCAGGCTATACGGACCGGATGCTGTTCGGGTCAGTCCTGCCAAATATGCTCCGCTGCCGAGATGCTCCCCGAAATCGCGGGCAATGGATCGAATGTACGTGCCTTTGCTGCATCTCACGAGGAAATCCACCCTCGGCATTTCGATGGCGGTAATCTGAAAATTGAGGATTTCTACCTGGTTGGCGGCAAGCACCATGTCAGAACCTTTTCTCGCGGCGTGGTAGGCTCGTTTTCCATCCACCTTTTTGGCCGAAAACAACGGCGGAATCTGATCCTGAACGCCAATCATTTCAGCTGCCGTTTGATAAATCTTTTCATCGGTGATGTGATCAATAGGAAATTCCTGATTCACTTCTGTTTCGAGATCAAACGAAGGAGTGGTTTTGCCAATCACAAAACTTCCGGTATAGGTTTTATCCAACCCGGTGAGTAAGTGCAGTTCTTTGGTTTTCTTTCCGGTACAAATCAACAACAAACCGGTTGCGAGGGGATCCAACGTTCCGGCGTGACCCACTTTAATTTTCTTCAGTTTGTACGACCTCTTTATGTGGTAGCGGAGTTTGTTCACCACATCAAAAGAGGTCCATTCGAAAGGTTTGTTCACCAATAGGAGCTGACCATCCGGTGGGTTGAGGTCGTCGGGTTTGGTGGTGGGCTCAATCAAAGAATCAGGCAAAAAGTGTGTATAGAATACAAACGAAACTTACGGCGAAACAATAGATAGAAAAATAGATCAGCTTGCTCTTTTTCACGAGTGCAATCATCAATTTGCACGCAATGATTCCGGCTACAAACGCGGCCAGAAATCCGGCAATCAACTGGGGAGACTGAGCTGTATTCATTGTCAAACCACCGTCCATCATATCTTTCGCGATTTTCCCCATGATTAGCGGTACCACCATCAAAAATGAAAACCGCGCCGCTTTTGAACGATCAACACCCAGCAGTACCGAAGTAGCGATCGTGGCTCCCGATCGGGAAATTCCCGGAAGTATGGCAATGGCCTGAGAGACTCCAATGATTAGCGCGTTGAGAGGTGACACGGGTTTGTCGGTGTTCTTTGCCCGATCAGCCAGCAAAAGCAATAGTCCGGTGATGGCCAGCATGGCTCCAACAAGCAACAATTCTCCGCTGAAAAGCTGTTCGATTTCCTCCTCGAAAAACAATCCGACGAACACGGCAGGAATCATTGAGATCACAATCTTCAAAGCAAAAATGCTTTCATCGTTGGCCTTGAACTGAAACAATCCGATAAAAATTTCAGCGATGTCCTTCCTGTATACCACCATTGTACTCAAGGCCGTGGCAGCGTGAACAACCACAGTGAACATGAGACTTTCGGCCGGCAAACTATTGTCCCCCAAAATGGCTTTGCCAATTTCGAGATGCCCGCTGCTGCTGACCGGTAAAAATTCTGTGAGCCCCTGAATGATTCCCAGGATGATGGCTTCAATCAAGCTCATAAAACAAAAATGGGAGAAGTGTTAAGAAATCCTATAAAAACATAAAATCCTGAAGTGCTCAAAGATTCCGGTTAATCACCTTTTTTCATAATGCCATAAAAGATGACCGCGTATCCCAATAACACAACTATTGGTGCCACCGTAATTCTTCGGACACTGAAAATATCTTCGTTGAAAACGTTGGGATCATCGCTTCCTCCGCCCGTCATCAGCAGGTAACCGATTAAAAGTACCGCCAATCCAACCGATAGAATAATGTAGTTGATGCGCGTAAATGCAAACTGATCTTTGGGTTCTTCTGTTGTCATGCGTCAAATATAAGCGTTCATAAAAAACTGGCAAAGCTCACTAATACAGGTCGTCAAGTTTCAGCCGTAAATATCTTCCTACTGCCAACAACGTGGAAACCAGAGAAAGCAATATTCCGATTAGCAACACAATACCAAAAACCATTAAAAATGTTTCGAGATCCTGCAGTTCAAAAAATTCGGGCACTTCTCTTTGTGCCAGATAAATGAGTCCGGTCAACATTCCCGAGGCGATGACCGCGGCGTAAAAACCATTCAGTACTCCCTGCCAGATAAACGGCCTTCGAATGAACCATTGCGTTGCTCCAACCAATTGCATGCTTCGGATAGTAAACCGCCGCGAATACATGGCAAGCCGAATGGTATTGTTGATCAGAGCAATCGCAACGAGCAAAAGCAGCCCACTAAAGATCAACATAATGATGCTGATTTTGTTGACATTGTCGTACACTTTTTGAATCAAATCAGGGCTGTAAGCTACTTCATGAACCAAAGGATTCTGTTGAAGGTTGGAAGCAATCCACTGAATACTGTCCGGATGCGCATAGTCGGCGTTCAGACGAATATCGATACTCGGCAGCAGCGGGTTGAATCCAAGAAATGCGATAAAATCTTCACCGAGATCTTCCTGTAGCGTTTTGGCCGCTTCCTCTTTGGTTACGAAACGGGTTTCCTTGGGATAAGCCTCTGCGTCAATTGTTTTCTTAAGCTGAATCATATCCACATCGCGGGAGTCCTCATTCAGAAAAACCTGCACCTGAATATTTTCCTTCACATAGATCGACAACTCTCTCGCATTGAGGAGCAACAGCGCAAGCGATCCAATCATAAACAACACCAGCGCAATACTGATGATGGTGCTGGCGGCAGAACTCCGCGCTCTTCGTTTGGCGTATTTATCCTTCATGTTGTAGCGGTCGCGCTAAAGTAATAAATGTAATGGGCCAACGGCAAAAAAAGTAGAGAGGGTGTGAAATAATGAGATAGAAGATATGAGATATGGGATATGAGATGGAAATCGCTCAAGTGAAATAGTTAGTCCCTTTGATGGGGTGATTCATCTTACCTTGTTCCGTGACTGCTTTGCTTGAATCACCGGTTTGAATTTTCTTAACTTCGCCACCCGCAATAAACACAGGATTCTGCCGGTATGAAAGACTACAATCACCGCGAAATTGAAGACAAATGGCAACAACACTGGAAGGAGCATCAAACCTACCGCGTATCCGAAGATCCCGGTAAACCAAAATTCTACGCGCTGGATATGTTTCCATATCCTTCGGGAGCCGGATTACACGTCGGACATCCTCTCGGATATATTGCTTCTGATATTCATTCGCGTTACATGCGGCACAAAGGCTACAACGTGCTCCACCCGATGGGCTTTGATTCCTTCGGACTACCTGCTGAACAATACGCCATTCAAACCGGGCAACATCCGGCCATTACCACAGAAAAAAATATTGCCCGCTATAAAGATCAGCTCGGAAAGCTCGGTTTCAATTATGACTGGAGCCGCGAAGTGCGCACTTCTGATCCGGCTTACTATCGATGGACACAGTGGATTTTCAAGCAGCTTTTTAATGCATGGTACAACAAAGACAGCAACCAAGCCGAACCGCTAGAGACGCTGATCGAAAAATTTGAGCAAAACGGCAGCTACAACGTAAATGCTCATTGCGACGCCGATTGGTGGAAGGATCTTTCACGAGAAGAATTTCCATTGTTTGGAGAACATTTCTCCGGTGAGTTTACCGCCACCGACTGGAAAAGTCTGAACGAGAAACAAAAATCGCTTCTGTTGATGCACTTTCGGCTGACATACCTGGCCGATAGTATGGTGAACTGGTGTGCCGAACTGGGGACTGTTCTCGCCAATGACGAAGTAAAGGACGGACGTTCGGAACGCGGCGGCCACCCGGTAGTTCA
>CAZJLZ010000382.1:0-3830 GCA_964546775.1 uncultured Cryomorphaceae bacterium
GGTAAACACGTCGGCAAACCCGGCGTTGGTGATCCACATTTTCTGCCCGTTGATGACATAGTGCTTTCCGTCGTCGGTGAGTTTCGCCTTCGTCTTCGCTGCGTTGGCATCGGAGCCGGAACTGGGTTCCGTGAGGCAGTACGCCGCTTTCCACTCACCGGTAGCCAGTTTGGGAATGAACTTCTGACGCTGTTCGTCGTTTCCGTAGTACAAAATCGGCAGCGTTCCGATTCCCGTATGGGCGCCATACGCCACCGAAAAAGAATGTGCTTCGCCGAGCGATTCGGCAGCGAGCATCGAGGTTTTAAAATCGGCTCCGAGTCCACCGAAGTCTTCGGGGACGGAAATTCCCAACAATCCGAGTTCACCGGCTTTGTCCATTATGGAAACCATCAAACCTTCTTCCTGCGCGTCGATGCGGTCGAGGTTCGGAACAATTTCCTGATTGGTGAATTCCACGCAGGTCTGGGCAATCATGCGTTGCTCTTCGGTCCACTCTTCCGGAATAAATATATCCTGTGCATCGGTGTCTCGAATCAGAAATTCTCCGCCGACAATGCCGCGTTTTTCTTTGTTTGAAGTCTCCATTTTATAGTTGTTTGGGTTGATTCATTAATTCAGCAATTCATAAACACCGGCCGCTCCCTGGCCGGTTCCCACACACATGGTCACCATGCCGTACTTGTTTCCGCGGCGACGCATTTCGTTAAAAAGTTGCACGGACAACTTCGACCCGGTGCACCCGAGCGGGTGACCAAGGGCAATTGCTCCGCCGTTTACATTCACACGCGACTGGTCGAGACCGAGTTCGCGGATAACCGCCAGCGACTGTGAAGCAAAGGCTTCGTTCAGTTCGATCAGCTCAATATCGTTCAATTTCAAACCGGCCTTTTTAATCGCTTCGGGAATGGCGTAAATCGGCCCGACACCCATGATGCGCGGCGGAAGCGCCGCCACATGGTAGCTCATCAATCGGGCGATGGGCTGGATGTTGAGCTCCTTCAACATTTTTTCCGACATGACCATTGTAAACGCGGCACCGTCGGAAGTTTGTGAGGCATTTCCCGCAGTAACGGTTCCTTTCGCGTCGAACACCGGACGCAGCCGGGCGAGAGCGTCCATCGAACTTTGCCGCGGACCTTCATCCGTATCAGCGGTGTAAGTGCGTTCCTTTCGCTTTTGGTTTTCGTCGAGGAAAATTTCCTGCACTTCGATCGGAACGATATCGTCTTTGAAACGACCTTCGTCAATCGCTTTCAACGCGCGGTTTTGCGATTCGAGTGCAAAAACATCCTGGTCTTCGCGGGAGACGTTATATTCCCTGGCCACCGCTTCGGCAGTCAGTCCCATCCCCCAATACCAGTCAGGATTGTTTTTGGCCACTTCGGGGTTGGGTACAATGCGCCAGCCACCAAACGGAATCGGCGACATCGACTCAGCACCTCCGGCGATGATACAATGAGCCATGCCGCTCTGGATTTTGGCAGTCGCGATGGCGATGGTTTCGAGACCCGACGCGCAGTAACGATTCACGGTCATTCCGGGAACTTTGTCTGTGTCGAGTCCCATCAAGCTCAGCATCCGGCCCATGTTCAGACCTTGCTCGGCTTCGGGCGTAGCATTTCCGACAATTACATCGTCGATCATCGAGTGATCAACTGCGGGCATCGACTCCATCAGGTGGCGGATGACTTTTGCGCCGAGATCGTCGGGGCGCGTAAAGCGAAACATTCCCCTGCCGGATTTTCCGACTGCTGTTCTGTATCCTGCAACTATGTATGCGTCCATTTTCATCGTTTTAATTTCTGAGTACTTTACCGGTTTGAATGATGCTCTGAAGCCGTTCGAGCGTTTTGCGCGTTCCACATAATTCCAGAAATGCCTTGCGTTCCATGTCGAGCAGGTACTGCTCCGAAACTTCGGTGTGTTCCGACAAATCACCTCCAGCCAGCACAAATCCGAGTTTTTCGGAGATCAATTTGTCGTGTTCTGAAATGTAATTTCCGGAAAGCATCGCATGTGCGCCAACGAACGCCAGACCCAACACTTCCTTGCCGAGCACTTTTACCGTGCGCTTTGGTGGTTGGGTGTATCCGGCGTTGGCCAATGCCAAACAAGCTTCTTTGGCTCGGGATAATTGGTGCTTGCGGCTAACCACGACTTCGTCGGTACCATTGCGTAGATAGCCGAGTTCAAAAGCTTCGTGCGCCGATGTACCCACTTTGGCCTGGCCGATGGTCAGGAATCGCTCGCGGAAAGTATTGGTGCGGATATCGCCGTCTTTGAGTTCGTCGGCAAAACGCAGTGCGAATTCCTTCGTTCCCCCACCACCAGGAATAACTCCGACACCGAATTCCACGAGACCCATGTAAGTCTCCGAATTGGCTACGACTTTATCGGCGTGAAGGCAGAGTTCGGTTCCGCCGCCAAGGCAAAGCCCGTGGGGAGCCGCTACCACCGGAACGGCGGAGTAGCGCATGCGCATCATCGTGTTCTGAAATGCGCGGATCGCCATATCGAGTTCTTCGTACTCCTGTTCGGCGGCCATCATAAAGATCAATCCGACGTTCGCACCGGCCGAGAAATTCTGGCCTTCGTTGTAAACGACAACACCTCTATATTCGGTTTCGGCGAGGTCGATGGCCTTGTTCAGACCTTCCAGGATTTCACCTCCGATGGTGTTCATCTTCGTGTGAAACTCCACGTTGAGAATTCCATCGCCAAGATCTTTAATAGTGACATCGGAGTTTTTCCAAATGACTTTGTCATCGGTGATGTTGGCGAGCAATACGAGACCTTCCTGTCCGGGAATGTCTTTATAATCACCGGAAGGAACATCATAATACTGGCGTATTCCGTTCTGAACGCGGTAGAAAGTTTCCTTTCGGGAGTCAACCATTTTCTGCACCCACGGAGCGACTTTTCCACCGGCTTCGTTGATGTCATCGAGTACTTTTTTCACGCCGATGGCATCCCACGATTCAAACGCGCCGATCTCCCAACCGAAGCCGGCCTTCATCGCGTCGTCAATTCGGTAAAGTTCGTCGCTGATTTCGGGAATTCGGAAAGTTATATATTGAAACACCGAGCGAAACGAGGTGCGGTAAAACTCACCAGCCTTGTCCGTTCCGTTGTATAAAATCTTTGTTCGTGCCGCGAGGTTGTCTTCCTGCTTTGCTGCTTCAAGCGTAGCAAATTTCACCTTCTTGCTTTCACCGTATTCAAGCGTTTCAAGGTCGAGCACCAGAATCTCGCTTTTGCCTTTTTCGCCCTTTACTTTTTTGTAGAAGCCTTGATCGGTCTTACTTCCGAGCCAGTTGTTTTCCAGCATTTTGGAAATGTAATCCGGAATTTCGAATTGACTGCGTTGTTCGTCGTCAGGACAATTCTCGCGAACGCCATTGGCAACGTGAACCAGTGTATCCAAACCGACTACATCGCAAGTACGGAAGGTGGCAGATTTAGGGCGACCCATGGCTGGTCCGGTGAGCTTATCTACTTCCTCTACCGTCAGGTTCATTTTTTTCACCAGGTGAAACAGCGACATAATCGAAAACACACCGATACGGTTGGCGATAAATGCCGGGGTATCTTTACAGAGTACAGTGGTTTTTCCCAAAAAACGATCGCCGTAGTCCATCAGGAAATCGATAATGGCCGGATCTGTTTTTTCGGAAGGAATGATTTCGAGTAGTTTCAGGTAGCGCGGTGGATTGAAGAAATGCGTTCCGCAGAAATGTTTGATGAAATCTTCGCTGCGACCTTTGATGAGCTGCCCGATCGGAATACCGGAGGTGTTGGTCGTGATCAACGTTCCCGGTTTGCGGTGT
>CAZJLZ010000383.1:0-2995 GCA_964546775.1 uncultured Cryomorphaceae bacterium
GGACATCCGGCAGTTGAAATCAGTATGATCACCTCAGAAACCCATGCCGGAAAGCCCTTTTCTGATCTTCACCCGCAATTTCTCGGTCGACTGGACATGCCACTGGTGCCAGCAGATTCGGTGGATGAAAAAGCCGATGAACTTGACTTTATTTTTCTCGCATTGCCGCATCGGGTGTCAATGGATTTCGTGAAACGGTGGAACAATGTGCCTGGAAAAATCATCGACTTCTCCGGTGATTTCCGCCTTAGCGATCCATTGGTTTACGGTCAATGGTACGATAAAGAACACAGCTTTACGGCTGGATTTGAGCGCGCTGTTTATGGTTTACCGGAATTGCACCGCGAGGCCATCCGAAGCGCTACATTGGTGGCCAACCCCGGATGTTTTCCAACCGCATCTATCCTCACGATGGCACCTTTGGTAAAAGCCGGTTTGGTGGATGTGGAAACCATTGTGATCGATGCGAAAACGGGCATCACCGGGGCCGGAATAAAAGCAAGCGACACGACCCATTTTTCCAATGTCAATGAAAATTTTAAACCATATGGCATAACAAGCCATCGACACACGATAGAAATTGAAGAACAGCTTGGTGGTTTGAACCCGGGAACTTTGAAGGTGCAGTTTACGCCACATTTGTTACCGGTAGACCGCGGGATTCTGGCCACTGCATATGCCACGCCGCGTGGTAAAATGTCGCAACCCGAACTGGATAAATGTTTTGCCGATTTCTATGCGGAACATCCATTTGTTCGGCTGCGTTCATCTCCTCCGGAAATCAAGCAGGTACGAGGAAGTAATGATTGCGACATATACCCGGTGTGGGACGAGCGCACGCGGCGGATTCTGGTGTTTTCGGCCATCGATAATCTCGTGAAAGGTGCTGCCGGACAGGCCGTTCACAATATGAACCTCATGGCTGGACTCGAAGAAACTGCCGGCCTTTTGATCACACCAATGAAACCTTAAAATGAGCAAAGAGATAAAATCAGTAATGGTTCGAAACATAACCTCCGTCCGGGGCATAAAATGTTGGGGTGCGCACACGGGAATCAAGTCTATGCGACGTGATTTAATGTTGCTGTACTCCGAAGTTCCGTGTGCTGCGGCATTAACATCCACGCAAAATAAGGTGAAAGCCGAACCCGTGAAATTGACCCAGAAAAACCTGAAGAACAATAAAGCTCAGGTGATAGTTTGCAACGCCGGAAACGCGAATGCCTGCACGGGAGATGCCGGAATGCGTGGGGCGAAAGCGATGGCATCTACCGTGGCAGAAATGCTTAATCTCAAGCCTGAAGATGTTGCGGTTGCCTCAACAGGATTGATCGGTGAACCGTTTCCTACCGATGAAATTGTATCAGGAATTCGCGAGAACATTCCGAAATTATCAGCTACAGCGAAAGCCGGATCTTTTGCGGCAAATGCAATTCTCACCACTGATACCTTCCCGAAAGAGGGATTTGTTTCATTTGAGGTAGACGACATCAAAGTGAATATGGGTGGAATGGCGAAAGGTTCCGGCATGATTCACCCAAACATGGCCACAATGCTGGCGTTTATCGCCACGGATTGCGCTATTGATAAAGGATTATTACAGGAAGCGACCACCTATTGTGTGAATCGCTCGTTTAATATGATTACCGTAGATGGCGATACTTCGACAAATGATATGGTGATTGTTTTGGCCAACGGAATGGCTGGAAACCATAAAATTGAAACGAAGAGTGACCCCGCATACAAGATTTTCAGAGAAAAACTGATGGAGCTCATGGTTCACCTGGCAAAGTTGATTGTTTCGGATGGCGAAGGAGCTTCCAAATTTATTGAGTATCAGGTAACCAAAGCAAAGAATGGCGAAGTAGCGAGAAAATTGGTTCGGGCCATATCCGATTCTACACTGGTTAAAACGGCAATGTTTGGCCGCGATCCGAATTGGGGACGCATCATTTCAGCTTGTGGCAATGCCGGAATCAATTTCAATTACAAAAAGGTCAGTTTATACGTTGGTAGTCAGGACAACCGGGTGCTGGTGCTCAGTCGTGGCAAGCCCGTAGAGTTTGATCGGAATTACATGAAAAAACTACTCCGCGAATCTCACCTGGGAATTCGGCTCGAGATGCATGCAGGATCTTCCAGTGCCGTGGGTTGGGGTTCTGATCTAACCACCGATTACGTGCTCTTCAATTCAGTTTACACGACTTAAGTTCGAGTTTCGGTGGTGTAGAGAAACAGTAGTCCGTTTCATGATGGATGTCGGTTTGCGGTTGTATTTTGCTAAATTGCAGGTCGTTGATTCGTCAATCTTCGTTGAGCCATGCAAGATCTTATAAAAATTCGCACAAAGAAAATTGGACTCGAAGTATTTAAGTTGATGGATGAGTTGCCGAATAAGCCAACGTCCTGGGCGGTTTCTAATCAAATTGTCAGAAGCGCCACATCAATAGGTGCAAACTACCGAGCGGCCTGCAGGGCGAAATCCACTGCTGATTTTATTTATAAATTGAAAATAGTTGAAGAAGAAGCCGATGAAACAATTTATTGGCTAGAAATATTGGAAGAGAGCGGCTTGATCCCAAATGAAAAACTCACAGCCCTTAAAAATGAAACCGACGAAATTTTGGCAATTGTTGTCGCTTCTATCAAAACTGCAAGAAAAAACAGTCGAGCCTAAATCGTAAATCGTCAATCCACATTCGTCAATCGTCAATCCACAATCGTAAATCCTAAATCGTCAATCCTTCCCTTCCTCCCAAACCCTCACCAAATTCACAATCACTTCAACGGCTTTTTCCATATCCTGGATACTGACCCATTCATATTTTGAGTGAAAAGCATGTCCACCGGCAAAAAGATTCGGACAGGGCAAACCCATAAATGAAAGTCGGCTTCCGTCCGTTCCTCCGCGGATATATCCTTTTTTTAATTGAATTCCACTGCGTTTGATGGCTTCTTCTGCATACTCAACTACCTGGGGATGTTCGTCGATCAC
>CAZJLZ010000384.1:0-2941 GCA_964546775.1 uncultured Cryomorphaceae bacterium
AAAAAAGGCGACAAGAGGGGAGCTTGTCGCCTTTTATAATATAGATCAATGTTTAACTTTAAAACCATTAGGATATTAGCGTTTACGGTTTCATCGGAAAATGGTCTTGCAGGTTTATTGATCTACTTCAAATTTATTACATTCCAAACCCGTAGTACGCGATGGCGCCATTCGGGTAAATTCCTTCTATCAGTACGCCTCCTTTGTTATTCTCCAACAATGTTGTGACCTCAGCAGGAGTGGATACCGGTTTTTTATCTATTCTGGTAATAATAAAGCCATCTTTAATACCTGCATTGCTGATCAAGCCACGGGTGATGTCCTTTACAGCAACACCGTTTTTGAGTTTTAGTTTGTGCAATACAGATGCATCTACTGTCTCAAATGCGGCTCCAAAACCTGCCGTTGCAATATCGACAGGTTTCCGTTTGATCTCCGTGTTTCCGTGTTGATTGCGCAGAATGACATTAAAATTCTTTTCCGTGTCGTCCCGCAAGACGGTAACCACTACATTATCTCCTGGGCGGAATCGGCCGATTTGTTCTTGTAACTGAGTTACATTGTTGACGGGTGTTTCGTTCACCTTGATGATGACATCGCCTGGTTCAATTCCTGCATCGGACGCAGCTCCACCTTCGGTCAGGCCGCGAACAAAAGCGCCGGCTCTTCGGTTCAGGTTTTCTGAATTCATGATGTCGTCAGAAATATCTGCGATACTCACCCCGATGAAAGCCCTTTGAACCACACCGTATTCAAATAGATCATTGGTGATTTTCTGAACAATACTCGCCGGTACCGCAAACGAGTACCCGGTGTACGATCCGGTTTTTGAAGCAATGGCGGTATTGATTCCGATCAGGTCACCGGAAGCATTTACCAGCGCACCTCCCGAATTTCCGGGATTTACTGCGGCATCTGTCTGGATAAAGGATTCTATCGGAAACTGGTCCGCGCTGGGGTCGTACTGCAATAAGTTCAGGCTTCGCGCTTTTGCACTAACGATTCCAGCAGTAACAGTAGAGGTAAGATTGAATGGATTGCCTACCGCCAATACCCATTCTCCTACGAGAATATCATCTGAATTACCGAATGAAAGGAAGGGTAGGTCGGTGTCGTCGATCTTCAATAGGGCAAGATCAGTAGATGGATCGGTTCCTATCAAAGTTGCTTCGTACGTATTCATATTGTTCAATGTGACCTCGATTTTCTGAGCTTCAGAAATCACGTGGTTGTTTGTGACGATGTATCCGTCCGGAGATATGATGACTCCTGAACCTGCTGCTTTGGCCGGTTCTGCCTGGTAGTATCGGCGACCACCAAAAAATTCACTCCACGGATTGTAATAAGTTTGCGGAACATATTCGGTTTTCACGTGCACTACTGCTGGTAACGATTTGCCCGCTGCAGCGGTAAAATCCATGGTGCCAACCGGAACAGAAGCACTGGATACCTGCGTAATCGGAACTTCGTAAGTGCGTTCAGAATAAGAACGTGCATCGTAATTTGGTTCTACCAATCCGGTGTATAAAAAGAGCGAAATACCGCCACCGGCAACAGCGATGATAAGGGTTGACAGAAATCGTTTCATTATTTTTTTATTTTTAAAGTTAACAGCAAAGTCTATGCAATTGTTATGATTATCGTGTTAATTATCGTTAACCTCATATCGCCTGTACAACGGATGCAGCGGGCTCTGACGGCAGAAAGCATCAGCTAATTTTATGCCATTGGTCAATTTGATCTATTTTTGTCCGATATATGCAACTTTTGGAATTTTCGAAGTACCAGGGCACCGGCAATGACTTTATAATGGTGGACAACCGAAACAAACGTTTTCCATCTGAAAATTTGACAGTCATTCGACAGATGTGCGACCGACGATTTGGCATTGGTTCTGACGGTCTGATATTGATTGAACACGATGATCAGTCGGAATTCTACATGAATTTTTATAACCCGGATGGCTCACAAAGTTATTGTGGAAACGGAAGCCGATGCGCTGTTCATTTTGTGCATGCCCTTGGATTGGTCGGAGAGACGTGTTCCTTTCGGGCTATTGATGGGGAGCACCGGGGAGTGTGGGCAGAAGATCATATCAGCATTTCAATTCGGCCCGTGATGCAGCCCGAAAGCCGGGGGCAGGATTTTTTCGTCCATACCGGGTCACCGCATTATATCGTCTTTGTTCCGGATTTAAAAGAGGTCGATCTCATTCCTGCAGCCCATGCCATTCGGTACAGCGAAGAATTCAAGGAAAGCGGAGTCAATGTAAATTTTGTAGAAGTAGTGGACGAAAGAAATATCCGGATCCGGACGTATGAACGCGGAGTGGAAGCCGAAACACTTTCGTGCGGAACCGGCGTTACTGCTGCCGCCATCACCCATTTGATGCGGGAAGGGGCGGGGCGTAAAGTGAACGTCGAAACCCAGGGCGGGACGTTATTGGTGTCAGCCACAAAAGGGGGAGACAATATTTTTTTCGACGTTTGGCTGAGCGGTCCGGTGGTCAAAACTTTTACGGGAACCTATAACTGTGAATCGTGCTGAAAGGAGAAAGGGTATATCTACGGGCCATGGAGCCAGCGGACATCGACGTCATATTATCCTGGGAAAACAATCCCAACAATTGGTTGTACAGCCTCACCAAGAAGCCCTACTCGCGTCGGGAGATTGAAAACCTGGTTTTGAATTCGCACGATATTTATGCGGACAAACAACTCCGTTTCGTAATAACACTGACCAAAGATCAACGCCCGGTCGGAGCAATAGATTTGTTTGATTGTGATTTTGGAAACGGCAGGGCAGGCGTTGGAATTCTCATTGACGACCTTACGGATCGTGGTAAAGGTTATGCGCTGGAATCATTGAAATTGCTGTTGGATTACTGCAAGGAAGTATTGCTACTACATCAGGTGCACGCCGAAGTCGTCAACAACAACGA
>CAZJLZ010000385.1:0-4467 GCA_964546775.1 uncultured Cryomorphaceae bacterium
CTCCTGTTCTGCCATTCCGGTAAAATCATTTTCGATCACCTTTCGGATAATCCAGTGATAAGGCTGCCACGTTTGAATGACCACCTTTCCGCGTTTTCCTTTGCGCCCTGCCCTCCCTGCCACCTGGGTGAGCAATTGAAACGATCTTTCAAATGACCTGAAATCAGGAAAGTTGAGCATGCTATCGGCGCTCATTACCCCAACGAGACTGACATTGTCGAAATCGAGCCCTTTTGTTACCATTTGCGTTCCCACGAGAATATCAATTTCTCTCGATTCGAAACGACTGATGATTTCGTGGTAAGCGTTCTTGGACCGGGTGGTATCGTAATCAAGCCTCGAAACGCGAACGCCCGGGAAAAACTCAGGAAGATGATCTTCAATTTTCTCTGTTCCAAAGCCAAGCATAGATAATTTTGCGCTGCCGCATTTGCCGCATTTCACAGGAGGTTTATACCGGTTTCCACAATAATGACAAACCAGCAAATGCAGGTGCTTGTGATAGGTCAGGCTTACATCGCACTGTACGCATTCCGGTGTCCAGCCACAGGTTTCACATGACCATAATGAAGCATATCCACGACGATTCTGAAATAAAATTACCTGGCTCTTTTCTTTTAACGCCTCTTCAATTTGACCCAACAAAAATGAACTGTAATGGGATTTCATGGTGCGCTCCTTCGTTTCCTTCTGAAGATCCGCCACCAGAATTTCCGGCATTTGAATTCCACCAAATCGCTCAGTCAATTCTACAAGGCCGTATTTGTTGCTTCGGGTGTTGTGCAAACTTTCCAGAGAAGGAGTTGCAGACCCTAGCAATACTTTTGCCCCATGCATGGCGGCCAAAACAATCGCCGCGTCGCGAGCATGATATCGGGGAGCCGGATTAAATTGTTTGTAAGACGCATCGTGTTCTTCGTCAATCACCACCAAACCAAGTTTATGAAACGGTAAAAACATTGAGGATCTCGCACCTACAATCAATCGGTATCTGCCTGTTTCCGTTTGTAGGTGTCGCCATACTTCTGTACGTTCCTGTTGATTGAATCGCGAATGGTACACCGCAATGGCGTCACCGAAATGCTTTTGCAAGCGGGTAATAATCTGAGCAGTCAGCGCTATTTCCGGCAATAAATAGAGCACCTGCTCGCCTCGCTTGAGGTACTCTTCAATCAACTCAATATACACTTCGGTTTTCCCACTTCCGGTAACTCCATGCAACAAACAAACCTGATGTTGATCAAAACTACCCCGGATCTCCTGAACGGCCGATTTCTGTCCGGTATTCAATTCTTTCGGAGCATAGGTTTCCCCTTCAAACCGACTCAGTCTGCCAGTTTCCAACGTTACTATATGAATGTATTCCTTTTTGAGGAGCGCGTTTAAAGTGGCGTGTGTTGACTTGGTATAAGCCAGCAAATCGCTTTTGCGAATACGGCCTTGTTCTTTCTCCTGACGCATCAAATGAATCAGCGCCATCAGCATTTCCAATTGTTTCGGCGCTTTTTCCAATTCATCGAAAGCCGTGTGCATGGCTGATTCATCCGACAGGTTTGAATGCAATTGCACGTAATCGGTGGTTTTGGGTTTGAACTTTTCGCGCAGTTCCTCCTCCACCATCACACATCCTTTCTCCAACAAAGATTTTATGACCGGATACACCACCTTGATTTCGAGCATGGAGGAGATGTCAGAGAGGCTGAGATAGTTGTTCAGTTCCAGCGCCTGGAAAACCAGAAATTCCCGATCGTTCAGTCGATCGGCTTCGCTGAATTCCGGATTGAGCAAAATGCGCGTTTCACTGGCCAATCGTAAACTCCCCGGAAGTGCGGCTACCATCACTTCGCCCAGGGTGCAGAGATAATAATCGCTGATCCAGTCCCACAATTTGAACTGAATAACGTTCACAACCGGAACATCGTCCAACACTTCGTCGATGTATTTTGCCTGGTATTGTTCAGGTGGTTTTTGATGAATGTTGCGAACCAGCGCTGAATACCTTCGGGTTTTTCCAAACTGGACAACAACGCGAACACCGGGTTGTACAAGATCATTCATTTCATTCGGTACCCGGTATGTAAATAACTGCTCCAACGAGAGTGGAATGATTACATCTACAAATAGGGTTTTTCGTTCCATGCAGCTTAAGGCTGTGAGCGAAAATAAGATTAATTCACATGGACCAAGGGAAAACTTTCGGCACCGCCGAACCGAAATTTTAAACACTTTTGTTGACTCCAACACTTGATGCGCACATGCTTCACTGGATCGATTTAACCATTATTCTCGCCTTCTTTGCTCTTTCTACCGGCATTGCACTCTATTACAGAAAAGAAGCCGGGAAAGACCTGAGCAGTTTTTTTCTCGGAGGACGCAACCTGCCATGGTACATAGCTGGTTTGTCGATGGTAGCCACCACTTTTGCTGCTGATACGCCTTTGGCGATTACGGAAATGGTTGGTAAACAAGGCATCGCTGGCAACTGGCTTTGGTGGTGCATGCTGGCCGGTGGAATGTTCACGACTTTTTTCTTTTCCCGACTTTGGCGAAAGGCAGAAGTGCTTACCGAAGTAGAATTCATCGAGCTGCGCTACTCGGGCAAAGCTGCGGCGTGGTTGCGTGGATTCAAAGCGTTGTATCTCGGTTTGTTCATGAACGTTCTCATTATAGGCTGGGTCAACCTCGCACTCATCGCTATTCTGGAAGTGTTTTTTGAAATTCCTTCAGAAAAAGTATTCTGGATCACTGGATTGGCGATGCTGATTGCTGCAGTCTATGCTGCCATTTCAGGACTAAAAGGTGTTGCCGTAACTGATGCCATGCAATTTATTGTTGCGATGATTGGTACCATTGTTTTGTCCGTGATTGTCATCAACAGCGATTCCATTGGCGGGATTTCCGGATTAAAAGAAAAATTGCCGGAGGGAACGTTGAATTTTCTTCCGGTAATCGGAAGCAGCGGCATGGACGGCAATACGCTTGCCTTAAGTTTTGCCAGCTTCTTTGCCTTTATTGGAATTCAATGGTGGGCAAGCTGGTATCCGGGAGCAGAACCGGGCGGGGGTGGCTACATCGCACAGCGCATGATGAGCACTCGCAGCGAAAAAGATGCACTGTACGCCACGTTGTTTTTTCAAGTTGCGCATTACTGTATCCGGCCGTGGCCATGGATACTGGTCGGTCTGGCATGTATTGTTCTGTATCCCGGGCTGAGCGACGCGGAATTAAAAAATGGCTACGTTATGGCTATGAAGGAATTCTTACCAGTTGGTATGCGGGGCCTTTTGCTCGTCGCTTTCTTTGCCGCTTATCTGAGTACGATCAGCACTCAATTGAATTGGGGTGCGGGTTACGTTGTAAATGATTTCTACAAACGATTTCTCAAGCCAGCCGCCAGTGACAAACACCTGATACTCTCCAGTCGAATTGCCACTTTGGGAATCATGGGTTTGGGTTTGTTCACTACTCAGATTTTCGATTCCATATCGGGCGTTTGGCTTTTTATTATGGAATGTGGAGCTGGTTTGGGTCTTGTCCTGATCCTTCGTTGGTTCTGGTGGAGAATCAATGCCTGGAGCGAGATAGTTGCCACAGGTATGCCTTTCTTAGGTTTCGCCATTACGAGATATGTATTGGAATGGCCACACCCTTACGGCTTCTTCTTTACAGTTGCATTGACCACCGTTTCCTGGATCGGCATTACGTTCCTCACCAAACCTACCAACAATCTACATCTTCAACGATATTATAAACGTGTAGATCCGGGAGGATGGTGGCCTACTGAGATTGTCGACGATGGAAAAAGTCACCAACCAGAATTCAGATACTTGTTTTTTGCGTGGCTGCTTTCCATCGTAATGACTTACTCCATTTTATTCCTGATTGGGAAAATAATTCTTCAGGAATATTTTGAAGCGATCGGCGTATTTTTATCAGCACTTCTTTCGTTTTTAGGACTTCTTGCGGTGTTGCGGAAAACAACTATTTTCAACAAGCGCTAAATAATTTCAATTCGTCGTATTTTTGGCTTAATTTGTCGAGAATCAGAACGTTTTGAGAATTGAGCATTTTTTCATTAATTGGTGCTAACATTGCTAACCATACCAAATGAGCTAAAACATGACCCTATTCAACCTTAAAATTGCGCTAATTCTGTTGTCGGTTCTGAGTCTTCAGAGTTGTGTAGAAAATTCCGATTCCACGCAGAATGAGACCGCCGATACTACCGGAATTGAAATCGATCCAGATAAAAGCAATATTGTTAGCGTCGGTGAATCTATTTTCAGTATTCCGAGTCCAGTGCAAACCGCCATTTTGATTGAATCATCAGGTGCCGGCTATGACCCGAGTTTACCAAATTCGGTTCAGAATCTGGCTAACTATATTTCTGATTTTGACAAGGGTCTGCTTATGGGAGTGTACGGAGCAGATCTCGCTTACAACGCAATCTTCGAAAAAAATCAGGAA
>CAZJLZ010000386.1:0-7568 GCA_964546775.1 uncultured Cryomorphaceae bacterium
ACCAATTACGAACTCGCCAAATCGCTTTTCGAACGACAGGACCGGTTGTGGAAAGAAAACATCGGTTCTGAAGTGCAGTATCTGGAAGCAAAGAACCGTATGGAGAGCCTCGAAAATTCCCGAGCAACCATTCAGGAACAACTCAATAAAACCACGATCCGCGCTCCTTTTTCCGGCGTGGTGGATGAGGTACTGATCAAAGTTGGTGAAATGGCTGGAGCAGGCGTTCCGGTCGCCCGGATACTCGATCTGTCGGAGTTTCATATCGAGGCAGAAGTTCCTGAAAACTATTCGGCTCACCTGGAAAAAGGCAGTGAGGTTGAGGTAATCATTTCCGGAGTAGACACTTTGTCTGCGTCCATCAGCAATGTTGGAAGCTATATCAACCCGGCCAACAGAACATTTAAAATTCAGGTAGATGTAGATGCCGGAAAAGGTCGATTCAAACCCAACCAGCTCACCATTCTGCGCATCAACGATCTAACCGCTGCCGGAGCAGTTGTACTACCAAGCAATGTCATTCAACAGGATGCCCAGGGAAAAGACTTTGTTTTTGTCGCAGAAAATTCCGAAGGCCGGTTCGCAGATGCACGAAAAGTCACCATTCAGACGGGCCGTACCTACCAGGGAAAGACACAGGTTGTCTCAGGGTTGAAAGGATCCGAACTGGTTGTCAATCGCGGCTCAAGAAGTATCCGCGATGGTCAGGAAATTGAAATTAGCGAACGATAATTCCGGAAAGAACCACTATGAACCTCAAACGTAAACACATAAAAGAATTCGGACTTTCCTCGTTGTCCGTCGGGAATCGTACTACCGTGGTCGTCATTACGGTTTTTATTTTTCTGGCGGGACTCGTGGCGTACAACACTATGTCCAAAGAAAGCTTTCCCGAAGTGGTTATTCCGGAGATTTATATCGGAACCGCGTATCCGGGAAACTCTCCGCTGGATATCGAAAAGCTGATTACCCGACCCGTCGAAAAGGAAGTGAAATCCATTTCAGGGGTGGATGAAATCCTTTCGACTTCTCAGGACGGCTACAGCACCATTCAGGTAAAATTCAATTTTGATGTTTCGCCAGATGAGGCACTGCGAAAGGTTAAAGACAAGGTAGACATTGCCAAAGGAGATCCGGATTTTCCCCAGGATTTGCCAGCCGATCCGAACGTATTCGAAATGAATATTTCGGAATTGATGCCGATTATGAACATCAACATTTCAGGAGGATATTCGATTGATCAACTAAACGATTATGCAGAATACCTCGAGGATGAAATTGAAGATCTGCCCGAAATTACCGAAGTGGACATTCGTGGAATTACTGAAAAAGAGGTGGCCATCAATCTCGATCTTCACAAAATGGAAGCGATGCAAATCAGCTTCGACGATGTTGCACAAGCCATCAGCAATGAGAATGTGACGATTTCAGGAGGCGATTTGCAGGTGGGAGAATACCGTAGAAACGTGAGAATCGTGGGTGAGTTCCGAAATATGGACCAGATCCGCAATACCATCGTAAAGCGCGAGGAAGGCAACATTGTTTACCTGAAGGACATGGCCACCGTGGATTTCGGTGAAAAGGAAAAGGAAAGTTTTGCCCGCGATTATCTACACCCTGTAGTAATGGTGGATGTGAAAAAACGTGCGGGCGAAAACCTGCTCGATGCCTCCGATAAGATCCGCGCAATTGTGGAAGATGCGCAGGCCAACCTTTTTCCGGATGATTTGAAAATCTCCATCACCAACGATCAATCCAGTTATACCCGTAGTCAACTCGACGAACTCGAGAACAGCATCATCTTCGGAATGCTGCTGGTGATTGCCGTCCTGTTGTTTTTCCTCGGATTGAGAAACGCGGTATTTGTGGGAATTGCCATTCCACTTTCGATGCTCATGTCGTTTATGATTCTCGGCGCGCTCGGAGTAACGCTCAATATGATGGTACTGTTCGCCCTGGTTCTGGCTTTGGGTATGTTGGTCGACAACGGTATCGTGGTGGTTGAAAAAATTTACCGGCTGATGGACGAAGGATTAAGTCCGGTGGAAGCTGCCAAAAGCGGTGTCGGTGAAGTCGCGTGGCCGATTATTGCGTCTACGGCTACCACCCTGGCAGCGTTTTTACCACTTGTTTTCTGGCCGGGAATCATGGGGCAGTTTATGTTTTACCTTCCGATAACGCTGATTATTGTTTTGGGGTCATCTCTGTTTGTGGCGCTGGTCATCAATCCGGTACTCACGTCTTTATTTATGAAAGTTGGTAATGAGGATGTTCAGCGAAAGAAAGTATTGCGCCGGGCGGCGTTGATGATCCTCATCGGACTACCCATGGCGGTACTCGCCTTTTCTGCGGGTGCCACGCCATTTGTAGTGATTGGCAACTTGTTGGTGGTCGCCGGGGTGCTGGGATTCATGAACATTTATTGGCTGAATCCGGCGACCAAATGGTTTCAAACCCGGTTACTGCCGTGGCTCGAAACCAAGTATGAAAACTTTCTTGCCGGTGCATTAAACGGTGGCGCGCCCACAAGGTTTTTCTTCGGTATGTTCGGTTTGTTTTTCCTCGCGGTGATTTTGTTCGGGATTTTTCCTCCGAAGGTGCTTTTCTTTCCCGAGAATGAACCGCAGTACCTGAATATCTTCATCGAGAATCCAATTGGTACGGATATAGAACGAACCAATGAATTGACGCGTCAGGTTGAGGCAGAGGTAATTGAAGTGTTGAAGGGATACGAAGCAGTGGATGAAAATGGAAACCGTGAAGACTTTCTTGTGCAATCGGTCATTGGACAGGTTGGAGAAGGAAGTTCCGATCCTGCGCAGGGTCCATCCATGGGAAGTACACCGAACAAGGGGCGGGTGAGCGTGCAATTTGTACCGTTTCAGGAACGCCGGGGAATAAGTACCAATCAGGTGATGAGCGACATACGTGCGGCTATGAAGGATTATCCTGGAACGCAGATTTCGGTGACCAAAAATGTGGATGGACCTCCCCAGGGAATGCCCATCAATATCGAGGTCGCCGCTGACGACTACGAAATGCTGATGGACCAGGCTTTGTCCATTCGGCAGTATATAAATGATGCAGGTGTCGGAGGTGTTGAAGAATTGAAACTCGATGTTGAGACCGGCAAACCCGAAATGCCGATTAAAATAGATCGCGACAAGGCACGCCGCCTGAACTTGTCGACAGCACAAATCGGAAATGCGATCAGAACCTCGTTGTTCGGACAGGAAGTTTCTACTTATAAGGATGGCGAGGACGATTATGAAATCAACATTCGGTTGGCAGAGGAGTACCGCAACAATCCCGACGCACTGCTCAATCAGAAAATCACGTTCCGCGACCAGAGCGATGGAAAAATAAAACAAATACCCATTTCGTCGGTCGCCACCATAGAACGCACTTCCACGTTCAGCGCCGTCAAAAGGATTGACCTGAACAGGATCATTACGATCAGTTCGAATGTGCTGGATGGCTATAACCCGACAGAAGTTGTTGAGAACATTAAAAACGTGCTCAAGGATTATCCGGCTCCGGAAGAAATGACGATCAAATTTACCGGTCAGCAGGAAGAACAAGCGAAAGAGATGGCCTTTCTGGCCCGCGCACTTTTCATCGCATTCTTTTTAATCATCATTATCATTGTGGCGCAATTCAATTCCATTTCAGCGCCATTCATGATCGGGTTGTCGGTGATCTTCAGTTTGATCGGCGTTCAACTCGGGCTCATCATTTTCAGGATGGATTTTGTGATTATGATGACCATGATCGGAGTAATCTCCCTGGCCGGAATTGTGGTGAACAACGCAATCGTTTTGGTGGATTACATCAACCTCATACGTGCCCGTAAACGCGACGATATGGGACTTGATGCACCCGGAGATCTGCCTTTTAGAGAAGTTTATGATGCCATTATACAAGGGGGTAAAACCCGATTGAGACCGGTAATCCTAACGGCGATTACGACGTTGCTCGGATTGCTTCCGCTGGCGTTGGGAATCAATGTCAACTTCTTAACGCTCTTTAGTCGTTACGACCCTCAGATTTTTATCGGAGGAGACAACGTGATGTTCTGGGGACCGATGAGCTGGACCATTATCTTCGGTCTCACATTCGCGACCTTCCTGACGTTGGTTATTGTTCCGGTGATGTACCTGCTACTGGCGCGCATTAAATACCGTGTGGTTTACAAAAAGCATACGCCGAAACACCACATCGGGGAATAATGAAAATGGGCACTTGGAAATGTTCTGTAATTTTCTGGCGTGAATCTTAAATCAGAACAACTCCAACTATACGATGCCGCAATTCATGCTGCCGTTGAAGCAGGCACGGCAATTTTACATGTGTACGACGCCGGATTTAAGGTAGATGTCAAAGCGGACAACAGCCCACTGACCAAAGCCGATCGCGATGCGCACAATGTAATCGTGAAATTATTGCAGAGCACGAATCTTCCTGTGCTGAGCGAAGAAGGCCGCGACATACCCTATGAAGAACGCCGCGATTGGAAACGTTTCTGGATGGTCGATCCGCTCGACGGGACTAAAGAGTTTGTAAAGCGCAACGGGGAGTTTACGGTCAACATCGCACTTATTGAATCCGGAATGCCGGTAGCGGGAGTAATTTTCGTGCCGGTTACAAAAGTGTTGTACGTTGGCTGGGTGGGCGAAGCAGCTTACAAAATGAAGTTAACAGATCGCTATTCGCGGCTCACGTACCGCGATATAACTGTTGTCGGAGAGATGCTTCCCATCATTAGACATACCACAGAATACAGAATTGTCGGAAGCCGTTCTCACAACAGCCCGGATACTGAAGCATTTATAAAAAAATGTCGTCAGCAGTACGAACATGTGAGATTGGTGAGCATGGGAAGTTCCCTTAAAATCTGTCTGGTAGCCGAAGGGCAGGCCGATGTCTACCCACGATTTGCGCCCACCATGGAATGGGACACCGCCGCCGGACATGCCATTGCAAAAGCTGCCGGAAAAAACATTACCGATCGCTTTACCAAATCCGAAATGGAATACAACAAGCCGAATTTGTTGAACAATTGGTTTGTGGTGGAGTAGGGCTGCCATTAATTAAACATTAGTTTCCTAAGTTTGCAGTAAAATCAGTACCCATGAAAAAAGTGGCTTTGGTAACCGGAGTTACCGGTCAGGACGGCGCCTATTTATCGGAATTATTGTTGCGGAAGGGTTACATTGTCCACGGTATCAAACGCAGAAGTTCGCTGTTCAATACCGATCGCGTTGACCATCTCTATCGCGATCAGCACGAAGAAAACGTCAATTTCTTTCTGCATTACGGCGATATGACCGACAGCACCAACCTGATCCGCATCATCCAGGAAGTCCAGCCAGTTGAGATATACAACCTCGCGGCTCAAAGCCACGTAATGGTGTCTTTCGAAACTCCCGAATACACCGCCAACAGCGATGCAATGGGCGCGTTGCGCATCCTTGAGGCCATTCGTATTCTGAAAATGGAAAAGAAAACGCGGTTCTATCAGGCATCTACTTCCGAATTGTACGGTAAGGTTATGGAGGTTCCGCAATCCGAAACCACTCCTTTTTATCCGCGCAGTCCCTATGCCGTTGCAAAACTATACGCTTTTTGGATCACGAAAAATTATCGCGAAGCCTACGGAATGTTTGCCTGCAACGGAATTCTTTTCAACCATGAAAGTCCACTACGCGGTGAAACTTTTGTCACCCGAAAAATCACCCGTGCAGTTGCACGAATTAAACTGGGCTTACAGAAGAAGATTTACCTCGGTAATCTCGACGCCAAGCGCGATTGGGGCCACGCTAAAGATTTTGTGGAAGGGATGTGGCTAATGCTCCAGCAAGATGAAGCGGATGATTTTGTTTTGGCTACGGGTAAAACCTATCCTGTCCGGCATTTTGTGGAAAAGGCTTTTGCCGAAGTTGGAATTTCGGTGGAATGGAAAGGAAAAGGGGTGGACGAGAAAGGCATCAACTCCGAAACGGGCGATTTACTGGTTGAAGTGGATCCGCGATATTTCCGTCCAACCGAAGTGGATTTACTGGTCGGAGATCCTTCAAAAGCAAAACGCATCCTCGGATGGGAACACAAATACAATCTCGATCAATTGATCAAAGAAATGGTGGCCAACGATATCAAGCTTTTCGAAAGAGATAAATACCTGTTGGACGGAGGTCACAACGTAATGGATTACAACGAGTAGTGATGAATAAACGATCGCGCATTTATATCGCCGGACATCGGGGAATGGTGGGATCAGCCATTTCGAGAAAACTCCGTGAAGCTGGTTACGAAAACCTGATCGAGCGCACATCGAAGGAGTTGGATCTGAGAAATCAACAGGCTGTTCAAACCTTTTTTAAAACCGAAAAACCAGATTATGTTTTTCTCGCTGCAGCAAAAGTCGGCGGCATTCTGGCGAACAACGAATACCGGGCGGAATTCCTTTATGAAAATCTGATCATCGAGGCCAATGTGATTCATGCTGCACATTTGAGTGGCGTTTCCAAATTGATGTTTCTCGGATCATCGTGTATTTACCCCAAACTGGCTCCTCAGCCACTCCGCGAAGAGTATTTGTTGACAGGTAGTCTTGAACATACCAACGAACCTTATGCCATTGCCAAAATAGCTGGAATCAAACTCTGCGAATCGTACCGCGACCAATACGGATCCGATTTTATTTCGGTGATGCCCACGAATCTCTACGGTCCCAACGACAACTACGATCTGAAAAATTCTCATGTGCTTCCCGCGTTGATCAGAAAATTTCACGAGGCAAAAGCCGAAGGCAAACCAAAGGTGGAAATCTGGGGAACCGGCTCTCCGAAAAGAGAATTCCTGCACAGCGATGATCTGGCCGAAGCGTGTGTTTTCCTGATGGAGAAATACAGCGGCAAGGAAATGGTGAACATCGGTACGGGGGAGGATATCTCGATAAAAGATCTGGCACTATTGGTCAAAAGAATTGTCGGATTCGAAGGAGAACTCACCTTTGACACATCGAAACCCGATGGCACTCCCCGAAAACTGATGGACGTTTCCCGGTTGCACGCGTTGGGCTGGAAACACAGCATTGATCTTGAAACCGGAATCCGGTCTGTTTACAAACAGTACCAGCAAAACCTTGCCCAGGCATCTTCTATATAACCAGCGGAAAGGCATGCGCCTGTTCCTGATTTTTTTCTGTGCCTTTCCTGTATTGGGTGTCGCACAAAACATCAACTTTCGTTTGCAACGTGATATCATGCTACAGGTTGAAAAGGCCGTCGTTTACGACACCAATCGCGTACATCTCGGAATCAAACCCTTTCCGATGTCAGCGGTAAACCCAGACAAGATGGGTCTGTACGGAACCGATACCACGATTCATTATTTTGAGGTTTCGGAAATTCTCATGTCGAGGCATTTGATTCATCTGAAGAAAAAGGATTTCGAGGTGATGATCGACCCGCTGTTCAACTTCGAATTTGGCGAAGAGTTTTCTGATACACTGCGAGCTGAACGCGAACAGGTTTTAAGGGAGAACACCCGGGGATTGCGCGTGCAGG
>CAZJLZ010000387.1:0-3214 GCA_964546775.1 uncultured Cryomorphaceae bacterium
CCTTCTCCTTTATTTTCGGAGAAATTTCAATTTTTAGTGCGCCGGATCATCGGTGTCAACGAAGGTGGTGTCCGATGGTATGAAAAATGTGTAGCGGTGAAGTGTGTCTTTGTCCGTCACCGGAATTATTTCTTTATGAACGCTACTATTGGGATAATTTTCCTGGTAAAACGTTGTAACCCTATCACGTACAGTTGATTCATCCAGATATTTCCCGGTTCTGAAGTACCAGACAATTTTTTTATCGAATAGTGTATAAATTCCAACATCGGGTTTTCGGGCGTAAGATTCAATTTTCTTTTTATTCCACGGAGAACCTGCCAACCAACCGAGAATATAAGCGTTGCTGAAATCGTACGGCGGGCGGAGCAACGGATAATGGTTGACGGTTGCGTAATTGACATAAAAAGGATCATTTCGTTGTTGGATTGCCTCAAAAACCTTTTGGTCCCGTTCGATTCGCTCATTGATTGCACGGGGCATTACCCGCAGATATATGAACATTGAACCAACTACACAAGTGAATGCCAAAAGTCCGATCACTTTTCTTCGTTGTGGTTGATTCCATCTAACCACAGGCAGATGGGCTGTGATTCGATCGGGATGAATCAGGCCAATAGTGAATAACAGAATCGGCAGGAGCATGCCGTACGCCACCCATGTTTTCAAATTTCCGTTGGCCACCAAAGCCATCGCCATAGCTAAACTGCAGGTGAAAATGAAATATACAGCCGGGAGCAGCCATTTTCGACGTTCAACGGTTAAAAAAGAGAGTCCAAGAAGTGTACATAGAAACAGCAGGTAAGGAGAGAAAAGCATTTCCAGAACACTCACCAGAGTGTTGAAACTATGCTTCAAAAACATCTTTACATTTCTTTTTCCTGTCGAAGGCAAGACATCTGTTTCTGCAATAATGCGCAAATTTTCATCAGAAAATTTTGGATGATCCACATCCAGGTGAAACCGGGATGCAATTTTAAAATCGTTCTCACTCCAACCGAGAGAGTCAGCGATTTCTTTTTTGGATAGGTAATTAAACAATGGAGAATCTGTCGTGGTGACATCAACCCGAAGACGGTTAAATTCTTTGTATTCGATAAACGCCTCGTTGTTGTTGTAAAATTCCCGGTCGAGATGAATGAGAAAAGCAGCGGCCGAAATGACCAGCACTGCTGCTATAACCACGTGCTTTCTCCTATAAATCAGTGCGTGCAAAAGAAATGGAAACACCAGAATCAGATACATATAATAGACCTGAAACCGAATCATACAACCGAGGAGAATCAGGAAAGCACCGGCTATAAAAAAGGGATAACTGCGACGTGCAGAAAAGAGCAGTAGCATAAATCCTCCTGCGCAAGCCACGGCTGCCACACGCGTAAACTGTAATACCAACAATGCCGGAATAAATAGCAGTAACACTGCGATGTGACGGATACCTTTACTCCATAACGAACCCGAAATGCGCGAAAGGGAAATCTGTACAGCTGTGTAACCCAAGCCCATAGATGCGATCAGATACCAGGTGTACCAGTTGATGCCAGGAGTTGAAGCGAATAAAGTATTCAGAAATTGACCGATGTAAAAATGAGTGAACATCAGGTAAGGAGAATAACGACCTGAAAGATCTCCCGAAGCAATCTGGTTCATAAAAGGATCATCGTTCGATTCGAAAACAAGCGGAACGGTGAGCACAACTACCAACACTTCAGCCAGGCAAATAAGGAACTGAACAAAAGCCGATAACGGAGACACCCGATGATCAAGGGGGAGATCCGGAAGCCAACGGTCGATCCGGGCTTTCAATTTCATTAAAAAAACGTTGTTCCGAAAGTTGAGCACGGCCAAAAATAGAATAAATTGACTGCATGAGTCATCGGTGCTTTACCGTATTTTTAAATCGTTCCGGGTCGTCACGGACATTGTTTTCTTGATTTCGTAGTTTTGGAGTTCTGCGTGTTGTCCTTCCAATTGCTTTAATGTTATCGACCTGGATAAGAAGTTGAAATGAGAATGGTTTTAAGAATTTGTTTGCTGATCGTTATGCAGTTCTGTGTTCAATCGGGCTTTTCGCAGGAAGACGTATTTACCTTGGGCGCGAAAGCTTTGTCAGAAAAAAGGTACAAGGAAGCGATCTCTTATTTCAATCAGGCATACAGGGGAAATCCCAAAAACCCGGATATTCTCTACAACCGCGCGCTGGCGAAATACGAGATGGGAAAATTGAAAAAAGCCTGTATCGATTGGAACCGCGCCAAAAAACTGGGAGATGAAGAATCTGCAGAATTGGTGAATGAAAAATGTGCGGAGTTTTTCCGTTGATCAGTTGGGTGATGCCATAATTTCCAGGGCCAATGCAGTCAGGTCGGAATAAGAAAGATATGGCTCTCTACTTTGGTGACAAGAGAATAAATAATTTCGGCAATCCGGATTGTTCACCAACCCGTCCGTTCTGAACAATCCTTTTTTGCCAACCATGTAGCATTGATAACCAATGGGTTTCAAAAACGATTCAAAAAACTGAATGCGCTCGTCATCGACAAAAATTTCAGCCAGTATCACCGGGTTGTATTTTTCAAGAGCATTGAGTGCTCCTTTCAGGACATTCATTTCGAAATTTTCGACATCGATTTTTATCAAATCTACCCCTGGTGATGGCAATTCCTTTACAAAAGCATCTACAGTAGTCTGTGCAACCTGGATGGTTTTAAACCCTGAATATGTATCGGTGAATTGTTCTGTAAACGCGAGATCTGCCGACAATACATCGCACACCTGATCGGTTTCCGGAACGGCAAAATCAATTTTGGTACAACTGTTTCCAACCGCGTGCTCAATGATATTGATTTTTCCTTCGAGATTATTGAGCGCCGCATTTTTCTTCAATCGCTCGATATTGATCGGGTAGGGTTCAAAAGCATACACTTGAGCCTGTGTATTGGTGAGTTTGGATACAATGCTGTACAAACCTGTATTTGCGCCGATATCAAAAATGATATCGGCATGTTTGGCCAGGGTTTTGAACAGGTACAGTTCTTCGTATTCTCCGTAATCCTTTTCACTGAAGTAGAGCGCATCTACAATACCGTCATCGTTGTGGGAATGCATTTTAAACGGCAGGTCTTCAACCTGAACATTAACTGTTCCGTCCACCCGAAAATGTTCGAAATAATAGCGATGAATATTGCGGTGAAGCCAGTGCCAGGCGTTGTAC
>CAZJLZ010000388.1:0-3033 GCA_964546775.1 uncultured Cryomorphaceae bacterium
GGTACTGGGGGCAATGATGCTCGAAAAGAACGCCGTGAATGAGGGTATTGAAATTCTACAACCCGAGAGTTTCTATAAAGAGGCCCACCAGAAAATTTTCAGTGCTATTTTCGAATTATTCGGAGAGTCAGAACCAATCGATATTCTTACTGTAACCCACCGACTTAGGAAAAAAGGTGAACTGGATGAAGTCGGCGGACCTTATTACATCAGTCAACTCACGAATAAAGTTGCATCGGCCGCCAATATTCAGTTTCACGCGCGAATCATTTCTCAAAAGCACATTCTGCGTGAGCTCATTCGTATTTCAACACAAATTGTACGCGATGCTTTTGAAGAATCCACGGACGTTTTTGATTTGCTGGACAAAGCCGAACAAAATCTTTACAAAGTTGCCGAAGGAAACATTCGGAAAGATTACGACAAGATGAGCAATCTTATGGCAGAAGCCATTCAGCAGATTGAAGACGCCGGTAAAAATGAAGACGGATTAAGTGGCGTTCCAACAGGGTTCCACAACCTCGACCGACTTACCGGCGGTTGGCAGAAATCAGATCTCATCATTATGGCCGGACGTCCGGGCATGGGAAAAACAGCGTTTGTTTTATCCATGGCGCGAAACGTAGCGGTTCAGTTCCAACGACCGGTTGCTGTGTTCTCACTTGAGATGTCTTCGCTGCAGTTGGTCAATCGATTGATTGCAAGCGAGACCGAAATTTCTGCTGAGAAACTTCGTAAAGGATCTCTTCAGGAACATGAATTTCACCAGTTGCATTCAAGAATCACCAAATTGACAGATGCTCCTTTATTCATTGATGACACTCCTGCGTTGTCCATCTTCGAATTGCGCGCAAAATCCAGAAGATTGAAAGCTCAGCATGGTATTGAATTGATCATCATTGATTACCTGCAGTTGATGACAGCCGGTGGAGACAATAAAGGAGGCAGCAACCGCGAACAGGAAATCAGCACCATTTCGCGTTCATTGAAAGGCTTGGCCAAAGAATTGAATATTCCAATAATCGCACTTTCGCAACTCAACCGATCAGTAGAAACGCGTGGAGGTGACAAACGCCCACAACTTTCTGACCTTCGGGAATCTGGCGCAATTGAACAGGATGCCGATCTTGTGACATTCATTTACCGACCTGAGTATTACAATATCACTCAGTACGAAAATGGGGAATCTGCCTTGGGTGTAGGTGAAATTATTGTGGCCAAACACCGAAACGGAGCATTGGATTCTGTTAAACTTCGCTTCCACGATACGCTGGCCAAATTCGACAATCTGGATAGCTATGCATTTGACAACGACGGCAATATAGCTCCGAATACAGACTTTGACGAGCCCAATACCATTACGAGACCTTCGCGAATGGACGACATGAAAGATGATGATGACGATGACGAGGAGTTTGGAATAGACCTGGACGAAAGTTTCAGTTGATCGAATTGGTGCCGAAACGTCAAATTATGCGAGGTACTTTTTTCCTTCGCTTGTCGTTTTGTACCTTTATAACTCAATCAGAACAAGCGATTTTTAAATGGATTCCTGTTCTCAAACAAGCGGCGATGGTGATGAAGATATTTAAAAGCCCCGGAGTTTTGGTGGTAGGCGCATTATTCCTTTTACTGAGCACACCGTTGTTCTCTGCGAAACTGTTGATCCCAATGGACGACACGCAGAAGAACCATTTGAAAGCATACGGAATAGCTTACTGGGTTTTGCAGAATGAAGTAGACGTGGAATGGTTGCTCAATTACAAAGGAGGGAGCTTTCTGATAGAACATCTGCCCAGCCTTGAAGAAGAGTGTGTCATTCGCGGGGTTACGTTTCAAATTATTGCAGACGTTCAGGCTGCCAATATCATGCGTGAAATTGCCGATCCTGAAGTAAATATGGAAGTGGTAAAGCTTGAAAAGGCACCTAAAATTGCGGTGTATTCTCCGAAAAGCAAATTGCCCTGGGACGATGCCGTTACATTGGTACTCACTTATGCTGAGATTCCATACGATGTCATTTACGACACAGAAATCATCAATATGGAATTACCGAAATACGACTGGTTGCATTTGCACCACGAAGATTTCACCGGTCAATACGGGAAATTTTACAGTGCCTACAGAAATGCCCCCTGGTACCGTGAGCAGGTTCAGGAAGCAGAAGCCGATGCAGTTGCGTTGGGATTTTCAAAGGTTTCAGAACTTAAACGGGCGGTCACTCAGAAAATCCGGGAATATACTGCCGGGGGTGGCTTTCTGTTCACCATGTGCTCTGGCACTGATACTTACGACATAGCGTTGGCAGCTCAAAATGTGGATATCGTTGAATCGATGTTCGATGGTGATCCGGCAGATCCGAGTGCTCAGTCCCGGTTGGATTTTAACAACACATTTGCCTTTAAAGACTTTCAGCTTGAAATGGATCCTTATAAATACGAATTTTCATCGATCGATGGAACTCCGATTCACGCGCGCACTCCACAAACGAGTGACCTATTTTCACTTTTTGAGTTTTCAGCAAAATGGGACGTCGTTCCAACGATGTTAACCCAGAATCATACGCGTGTTGTGAAAGGATTTATGGGTCAAACAACTTCGTTTAGTAAGCAGAATATTAAATCTGACGTTCTGATTCTCGGAGAGTCCAAAGCCTTAAATACAGCCAAATATATTCACGGACAGTTTGGTCGTGGACAATGGACTTTTTATGGAGGCCATGATCCGGAAGATTACCGGCATTTGGTTGGTGACCCACCTACTGATTTGAATTTGCACCCCAATTCTCCAGGGTATCGTTTGATATTGAACAATATCCTCTTTCCAGCGGCAAAGAAAAAGAAGCAGAAAACTTGATATACTTCTAGGGAATCACTACCAGCCTGAAATAACTATAGGAATTGTCTTTCCATTGAATTCGAATGATGTAATTACCGGGCGTCGGCGCAACGAATTCACTTTTTCCGGAATTCAATAGGTGGTGAGCAATGATTTTCCCCGAAGTATTAAAGATTTCAATCTGATTTATTTTTT
>CAZJLZ010000389.1:0-2897 GCA_964546775.1 uncultured Cryomorphaceae bacterium
GAAGCAGAATGTTGCGTCCCATGTTTGTCATGTAGTAATCCATGTCCCCATCTTCGTCGTAATCACCCACGGCTATACCCATTCCGTAAAATCCAAGGTCAGTTTGTGTTTCGGCAGAAACATCTGAATATTCTGTTCCCGTATGCTGATACAGTTTATTGGGTAAAACCCATTGTCCAAAGTCGTTCACGACCATCAGATCGGTATTACCGTCCGCATTAAAATCTGTACTTGCAACCGCCAGACCACATCCTTCATCGTTTATTCCGTAAAATTCCGCTTGATTTTCATAGGAAAAGCCATCCACATTGACATAAAAATAATTGTCGAAGCAGTCGTGCTCAAAGCCATTCACCTGCCCATTCTGATCATACAATAGAGACGTATTGTCCACATAATTAGCTACGTAAATGTCGAGAAAACCGTCGTGGTTGATGTCGAGCATGGTTGCTGAAGCACTGAAGGCCTGATCAAGAATGTTTGCCATGCCACCTGCGCTGGTAAAAGTATTGTCGCCATTGTTCAGCATCAATAAGTTGAGAGCATTGAAATTGGGGCCGCCAAAAGTTTCAACAAACTGCCATGTCGTGATAAACAAATCTTCGAAACCGTCGTTGTTGACATCTCCAGCGACTCCTCCAACGGTGTAATAATTGTCAATAACCCAAAACCCGGCTTCCACCGCAATGTTAGTAAAGGATTGACCATTATTGTTCAGCAACAGTTGCTCTGATTCTTTCCCTCCTGGCAGGTAAACATCCATAAAACCATCGTTGTTGATGTCGATGATTACTGCTCCACCACCGATATGAGCCCTGGGATCGTAAAGATGGTTCAGTCCGATCTCTGCCTGAAGTCGGGAAAAAGACTGTCCGGATACCACAACACTACTAATTACCAAAAAAGGTATGAGAAGGTATTGATACCACGGAATTTGAAAACTTTTCATTGGACCGGATTGGCTTCAAATATACACCAATAAGACGCAAAAAAGTCCCGACGTTGGCCGGGACTTTCATTAAGTAACCACTTAAAGTTGATTATCCACTGCACATTTCACAATCGGGGCCATTTTCAATGGAGCAAACCTGAGCTTCCATTTGCGCTTCCGACATAGGTGCCTCAACAACTTTAAGCTTGCGTTCTTTTTCTACCGTGAATTTTATAGCATCCGCTGCAGCTTTTGTTCGGAGATAATACATTCCGGTTTTGAGTCCTTTTTTCCAACCGTAGAAATGCATCGAGGTGAGCTTTCCGAAGTTCGGATTCTCCATGAAAATATTCAGCGATTGCGATTGACAGATATAGGCTCCGCGGTCGGCGGCCATATCAACAATAGCGCGTTGGCTGATTTCCCAGGCGGTTTTGTAAAGTGCCTTCAGGTTATCCGGAATCTCATCGATGTTCTGAACTGATCCGTTGCTCGCGATCAGTTTATTCTTCAGACTATCGTTCCAAATCCCAAGTTTCACAAGGTCCTTCAGCAAGTATTTGTTCACTACGATAAATTCACCGGAAATAACCCGACGCGTGTAAATGTTCGAAGTATAGGGCTCGAAGCATTCGTTGTTGCCGAGTATCTGCGCGGTTGAAGCCGTGGGCATCGGCGCGAGCAAAAGTGAGTTGCGAACACCATACTTGAGCACTTCTTCGCGCAGTACATCCCATTCCCATCTGTCGGAAGGTGTGACATCCCACATATCAAACTGGAACACTCCTTTGGAAACCGGTGATCCTTCGTACGTTTCGTAGGCTCCGTTCTCCTTCGCCAGATCTTTCGACGCGGTCATTGCAGCGTAATAAATCGTTTCGAAAACATCCTTGTTCAACTGGCGCGCTTCGGGAGAGTCAAACGGATAACGCATCAGAATAAATGCATCTGCGAGTCCCTGTACACCAATGCCGATCGGACGGTGGCGCATGTTAGAACGACGCGCTTCTGCAATGGGATAGTAATTGGTATCGATGATTTTATTGAGGTTGCCGGTCATGTGGTATACCACATCGAACAACTTCTGGTGATTGAACTTATTGTCTTTCACGAATTTCGGTAGCGCTACAGAAGCCAGATTGCAGACTGCCACTTCATCGGGAGCGGTGTACTCCAGAATTTCGGTACACAGGTTCGAACTTTTAATGGTTCCGAGGTTCTGCTGATTGGATTTGGCGTTGCACGCATCCTTGTACAACATGTACGGAGTGCCGGTTTCTACTTGTGATTCCACAATCTGATTCCACAATTCCTGGGCGCGGATCGTTTTTCTGCCCTTTCCTTCTTTTTCGTATCGGGTGTACAATTCCTCAAAAGCTTCGCTGTGCGTATCTGAAAGTCCGGGACATTCGTTCGGACACATCAACGTCCATTCACCGTCTTCTTCGACCCGTTTCATAAACAAATCTGGAACCCAAAGCGCGTAAAATAAATCTCTTGCGCGCTGCTCTTCTTTTCCGTGATTCTTTTTCAGATCCAGGAAATCAAAAATATCAGCGTGCCATGGCTCCATGTAAATGGCAAAAGACCCTTTTCGTTTTCCGCCGCCTTGATCTACGTAACGGGCAGTGTCGTTGAATACTTTCAGCATCGGAACGATTCCGTTGGAGGTTCCGTTGGTGCCTTTGATGTATGATCCTTTTGCGCGAACATCATGTATAGAAAGTCCGATTCCTCCGGCAGATTGCGAAATCCGTGCGCATTGGGTGAGTGTGTCGTATATCCCCTGGATGCTGTCTTCTTTCATCGTGAGCAAAAAGCACGACGACATTTGTGGCTTGGGCGTACCGGCATTGAACAACGTTGGAGTCGCGTGGGTGAACCATCCTTCAGACATCAGGTGATACGAATCGATCGCAGCGTCAATATCTTCTTTGTGGATTCCGACCGCTACACGCATGAGCAT
>CAZJLZ010000390.1:0-10148 GCA_964546775.1 uncultured Cryomorphaceae bacterium
TTTGATGATTACCCTGATTCACGCACAGGATATGGAATGGGATGCGACCAGTAGTCATGGAGGAAACGAGGCGATTAATGGGGTTGCTCAAACCTATTCCGGAGATCGTTACGTAGTGAGTATGCAAAATCTATCGACCAGTTTTTTTGAACCAGCGGGGCATGGTATGATTTCGAAATACGCTGACAATGGTTCTCTGCTGTGGAATTTCCCCGTTGATGGACAACTTTATATATCGAATATTGTTGCCGACAACGAGCATTTCTGGGTGTGTGGTCACATCGATTCAACGCTGATATACAACACCACCGAAATCGAAGCAAAGGGCATGTTTGTCATGCAGTGCGATCAGGATGGTAATCCGGATTGGGTTTTCACCAACGACAGCCTGTTCGGACATCACAGTGTTTTAGGTCTGACACCAGAAGGCAGACCTGTTGTGTCTGCGTTGGAGGACTGGAACGGAAAATCGGTTTTGACTGAGTTGGATGATTCAGGAGATGTAATTCGCACGAAAGATCTGCCCGAGGCGATGATCAGCGATTTTGAGTTTCGGGAAAATGGGGACCTGGTTGTTGGAGGTGTGGGATTTCAAGTCCCAAATTTTGATGGTATAACGGTAGAGGGATTCATTTCTTACCCAAATTTTTTAGCACTTTTTAATGCTGAATGGCAAACACAATGGCTCTATGTTTCTGAGTACATTACCTTTGATCATCACCACAGGGTAGAAACGCTAAACGACAGGGTTTTTTTCTACGCAATTGAGGGAGATAATTTTCCACTCGAATCGAATGTATTGGTTTTTAGCTCATCAGGTGAGTTGTTGGATTCTATCCAAATCGGTGAAGGAAATATTTTCGCTCAAATGACGGAATTGGTGACGCATGCAGACCAGCTGGAGGTGCTTCACAGTGTATCCAATACATCCAACCCGGATTTTTCCGACACCCTTCGCATCACAACCTATTATCCTGAAATGGGCCTGACATCGAGCTACGACATTACCGGAGAATTTCCGCTTCCCGGTGAAGGCAGGGGGTTGTGGAAAATGGATGCCAAAGGATGTAATACATCCCTCGCCGGTTTGACGGAAATGAACACCATCCAGTTCGGAACAGATGAAGAGATAATGCTCGTGGAGAACGACGGGCATTTCGCAGTAGTAAGCCTGGACATGAATTGTACGGTTACCGGAGTGACTGAGTCCGACATTGCTTTACGCATTTATCCGAACCCTGCAGACGATGTGATCTGGATAGAATCCACCGGTCAGGACATCGATTACGTAGAAGTGATCAATATAAACGGTAAAATCGTTGAAACACTCACCATACGGGACGGTTATATGGATGTCTCTGATTTACCGTCGGGGATTTATGTGATCCGGGTACAAATCGGGAATGCGTCCGTTTATCAAAGAATCGTGGTGCAATAATCAATGCCGTCGACATTTCAATTGTCGTCCTTACCTTAGCGCGTAAATTTTCAGAATGAGAATCATTCTCACAGCGCTGTTTTTCATTGGGGTTATTGTGAGTTGTCAAAACAACCATCGGGATACCGATCAGTCTGACGTTCCATGCAATGATTGGTTTGAAAGCAAATTTGCCCGCTATTTCGCTGTGAAAGTTTGTCGCGACGATACGTTGTTGTTTTTGCTCAACCCGGTCGATGGTACCGATACCCTGGCGAGCCTGGCGATGAGTGAGCTACCAAAGTCCAACAGGCTAGCAACGATTTCAACCACACACCTCCCGATGTTTCAAAAGTTGAAGGCCATGGATGACCTCGTGGGTGCTGGTTATACCAATTATGTCACTGACCCTGGTGTGCACGAAAGATTGCAGGATGGCCGGTTGCGCGAGATTACCTCATCAGACGAACTCAACTTTGAGGTAGTGATTGATATCCGACCGGACGTGTTGCTTGTCTATCCTTACGGCAATGAAAACTACGATCGATATAAACAAGCAGGCATAACCGTGCTGCCTATTTCCGAATACGCCGAATATCACCCGCTTGGAAGGGCGGAGTGGATTAAAGTGTTTGGCCTGCTCACCGGAAATTACGCTGAGGCTTGTCGGATTTTTGAAGCGTTGGTGGGAGACTATGAAACTACGCGGCGTAAAGCTGCCGAAATGACGAACGCACCAATGGTGTTTACGGGGAGTTTCTACAAAGGACGTTGGTCAGCGCCGGGTGGCGATAGTTTTGTGGCGCGGTTTATCGAAGATGCCGGAGCACAATACGCATTTGCAGAATACCCCGGATCCGAAAATGTGGAGCTCGATTTTGAACGCGTGCTTGAGAAAATATCTGCCGCCGATTTTTTCGGGAAAGTGCTTCACCGGGAAGGGCAAGTGACCCGCGATGATTTTCTGGAAGAGAACCGCCGGTTTGAGTTGCTGAATGATTTCGGCGACGAGCAGTTATTTTACTGCAACAGCTACACTTCGGATTACTTTGGCCGCGGGCTGCTCGAACCGCATTTGATGCTCAGCGATTTATTCCACATTTTTCATTCAACCGCCACAGATTCGGTGACCTTTCACTATTTCAAACCTCTTTCGTTACGTGAAGACTGACCAGCAATCGAACACACCAATGTTGGGGCTGCTGTCGGGAGCGGTGGTAGTGTTGTTGCTGGTCAACATTTCATTGGGGTCAGTGCCCATTCCGCTGCTGGACATTTTACGGATTTTGCTGGCGCATGAATCGTCCGACATGAGCCACCACCTGATTGTTTGGGAGGGGCGCTTGCCCAACGCATTCACGGCAATGCTCGCCGGGGCCGGATTGTCGGTTTGCGGTCTGATGCTTCAATCGCTGTTTCGCAATCCGCTCGCGGGACCGTCGGTGCTGGGTATAACCAGCGGGTCGAGCCTGGGCGTGGCATTGGTGCTATTGCTTTCCGGAGGATTATTGACCCTACCGTTTTGGGGAGTGCAGGTGATGAGTATGGCGGCAGCGATGGGTGGAGCGCTGTTGATTCTGGCTATTTTGCTCGTAGCGCTACGCCGGATCAACAACAACGTCACCATCCTCATTCTCGGGTTGATGCTCAGCTATGCGGTCGGTTCAGTGGTAGCCATCCTGGAATTATTCACCTCCAAAGAATCGTTGCAGATGTATGTGTTTTGGGGCTTTGGCAGTTTCGCGGGATTGTCGTGGTTACAGGTGGCCTTATTGGCGGTAGTTGTTGTGGTCGTGATGCTGCTCGTGCTACCACTGATTAAACCCATGAACGCGCTCATTTTGGGCGAATCGTACGCGCAAAGTCTGGGCGTAAATGTGTCGTCCACGCGCAACCGAATTATCATTTTCACAGGACTGATTGCCGGAACGGTTACCGCGTTTTGTGGACCCATTGCCTTTCTTGGAATGGCGGTTCCCCACCTGGCACGCTGGCTGTTTAAAAGTGACGATCACCGGGTTTTATTACCCGGAACCTTGCTGATGGGCATGATGGTGGCATTGGGTTGCGACCTTGTGGCCCGGCTTCCGGGCTTGGATTGGGTGCTGCCGCTCAACGCGATAACAGCCTTACTCGGCGCGCCGGTAGTAGTGTTAATTTTGATGCGTAACCAACGCTTTCAATCTATTTTCTGATGTTGCAGGCAGAGCATATCACCATCGGGTATCCGAAGAAAACAATTCTCTCTGAATTGAATTTTTCCGCAAATGTTGGTGAGCGTATCGCTTTGCTCGGACTCAACGGAACCGGAAAAAGCACGTTGTTGCGCACGTTGGCTGGACTGCTTCCGGTGAAATCAGGAAAAGTGAAACTGGCGGATCACGACATCTATGCCCTGCGTTCCGATGAACGCGCGAGGCGGTTGGCAGTAGTGACCACCGAACGGATTAAAACCGGTAGCATGACCGCGTATGAAGTGGCGGCCATGGGGCGCTATCCATACACCGGAATGTTTGGAAGATTGAACACTGCCGACGAAGAAGCAATTCGCGCTTCACTGGAAACCTGTAGCGTACTGGATTTGGAACAACAACTCTTCGCCGAACTGAGCGACGGCCAGAAACAGCGAACTATAATTGCCCGTGCATTAGCACAGGAAACGCCGATCATTCTGTTCGACGAGCCGACCTCTTTTCTGGATGTGCGTGGAAAAGCAGAGGTGTTTGACCTACTGAAGCGATTGCCCGGAAAATTGATCCTGTTTTCAACCCACGAGGTAGAACGCGCTACAGATATTGCCACGCGGTGCTGGGTTATAGATGAGCAGGGCGGATTTCACGACATACCTATTGATTCAAATAAAGATCTCGCGAAAATTCGGACCAGACTTGGATTGGACGGTGTATGACAGCACACGCAGAAATCGGCATTGTAGGATTGGGATGGCTGGGCTCGGCGCTTTATGACTTTTATCAAGACCGCAGTGTAGCGGTTTGGGGAACACGGACTTCAGATAACGGCGTGGAAGAAATGCGCAAGCAGGGGAAAAGTGCCCACCTGCTGAATCTGGCGGCAGGGCTGCAGAACGAAGATTGGAAATCGTGGTTTCACTGCCGGAATCTTGTGATCAACATTCCGCCCGACCGAATAGACCCTGATGTGGAAGCGCGTTATCCAAGGCAGGTTGAGCTATTGATCCGTATGGCCAAATCGGCAGGAGTTGAGCGCGTCATATTCGTCAGCAGCACCTCGGTTTTTGGTAGCGCAAAAGGAATCGTAGACGATGATACGTTGGTGCAACCGGTTACGAATTCCGGTCGCGGATTGGTGGCTTGCGAGCAGATGATAGCGAATGAATGGAAAGGACAGTATGCAGTAGTTCGATTTGGCGGGTTGTACGGTCCCAATCGGCATCCGGGACGTTTTTTCTCCGGTCGCACCGGAATTCCCGACGGCGATGCCCCGGTCAATTTCATCCACCGCGACGATTGCGTAAGGGTGATTGATTTTCTTATTCAACAATCCGTTCGCAGCGCGGTATTGAACGCATGTGCCCCCGCCCACCCACCCAAAAAAGAATTCTACCACCACGCTGCACTGCTCGCCGGATTGGAAACACCCCAGTTTCTCTCCGGAGGAAGGGCGGAAAAAGAAGTGCGCTGTTCCTGGTTGGAGCGGAAAGGGTATGTTTTTGAGCGGGGCGGGTTGGAATTGTGAATTACCGCTGGAATTTTTTGGCTCTTCGGCTGCTAATAGCGCAGCCGTCTGACCAAAGAGAAAGGCTGATGAAGGGATGGAGGTCAGGGTTTATTTCCAAAACTAGATTCACTTTTTTTTCTTTTTCTGATATCTACCAATACATCCGATTCGCTCAACCTATTTATATCTTATTTTTTAAATGAACAGTTCCAATTCCCCAAGTTGTGTCGATCGAGCGGTGTTGTGAATAGTCGTTGCGGAGTTTGATATACGCCGTTCGTACTGAACGGTATTTAAAAAAATGTATTATTTTTCCGATCCAAACTATTGCCAAATTACTATAATACGATGAAATGCTATTTGATTTCGTCCATCATGTTACTCGTTTCAGTAGTAACTTTTGGACAGGTGTACACTGCTGCACAGGCCGCTGATATTGTGCCGGGAGCAGAAAAAGTTGTTCTGGACGATAAAACGGGACTCCCGAAACTGGTCACTTTCAGTCCCCCGGTTGCCGGCATCGCTCCTGAGCAAGTGGATAATTGGCTGATAGAAGTTCTCGCTATTAATGATGGGTCACAATTTGAAGTGATCAATGAAAAAACGGATCGCCTGGGATTCCGTCATGTGAAGTACAGGCAAACTGTAAATCAGGTGCCGGTGGAGCACAGTGCGATTACTGTACATTCACGGGGTGGGACTATCAGTTCGATCAGCGGTGATTACTTTTCCGGCTTGGACAATGTTTCTACAAATCCCTCTATCTCGCAGGAAGAAGCTCTGGTTCAGGCTCGTGAACACATGCAAGCGAGGGTAATCAAAAGTGCCGAAGGAAGCAATAGAGCTCCCCAATTGGTGGTCTTTTCTGCAAATGGCACCTATTACCTTGCGTATAAAGCAGATGTATATGCAATTGCACCCTTGTCCAGAAAATATGTTTACGTGAATGCAAACACGGGAGAAATTCTCAAATCGTACAACAGATTGCACGATACAAACTCCGAAGGAACAGCAGAAACCCGCTACAGTGGTGTTCGGACAATTATAACAGATAGCCTGTCTCCCGGGACTTTCAGGTTGCACGATTATTCACGTGGCGGGGGAATTATTACGCTCGATATGAATAGTAGTACAAACTACGCTTCAGCCAACGATATAATTGATTCGGATAATTATTGGGAATCTGAAAACCACGATGCCGACGGTGCATTAGATGCGCACTGGGGCACACAAATGACCTACGATTATTTTATGGAGACCTATGGACAAAACTCTTTTGATAACGCCGGTACTGCATTGCTTTCATACGTCGATTATGATGACAATTTTGGCAATGCATTTTGGGATGGAGAGAGGATGACCTACGGTGCCGGAAATTTTAATTACACTCCATTGACGTCGATTGATGTAGTGGGGCACGAGATTACGCACGGTGTTACGGAGCATTCGGCCAATCTGATTTACGCGTATGAATCTGGTGCGCTGAATGAATCTTTCAGCGATATTTTTGGCGTTTTAATTGATTTTTATGCCCGTGGAGACGACGGTAATTACCTGATTGGTGACGAAATAGCTGCGGTTCCGCTTCGCAGTATGGAGAACCCCAATCTTCACCAAAATCCGGATACGTACGAGGGGGCATTCTGGGAGTTCGGATCGTTTGACAACGGCGGTGTCCATATCAACTCCGGAGTTCAGAACTACTGGTTCTATTTGTTGGCAGAAGGCGGTTCGGGAGTAAACGACCTCGGTGACTCGTATTTCGTCAATGGGATTGGAAAAGAAGCTGCCGCGTCTATAGCTTATCGAAACCTTACGGTTTACCTGACCGCAGGTTCGGAATATGATGACGCCCGAATGTTTTCGATTCAGGCGGCTGTTGATTTATTCGGAGATTGCAGCGATGAAGTGATCGCCGTAACCAACGCGTGGCACGCGGTAGGTGTGGGCGAAATTTTCAATGACGCAGTTACCGCTCATTTTAGTCCATCAAGTAATTACTTCTGTCAATTCCCGGCAAACATTTCCTTTAACAATCAAAGCGTTAATGGGTCTTCGTGGTTCTGGGATTTCGGCGATGGCAACACCAGTACAGAAGAAAATCCGGTTCATGAATACGCTTCTGTCGGAACCTATTCTGTCTCGCTGATTACTTTCGGATCGGCCGTTTGTGGCGATATTGATACCCTCTATTTACCGAATTTGGTGTCCATTACCGACGAAGGCGGACCTGTTCTCCCTGCATGTGAGCCTGCAACTTTGAATCCAAGTGGTTTTCAGGGCATTGGTTCGTTTGTTCTCGATAATATTGAAAACAATTCAGGACCTTCTCTTGACGGTTTTGAGGATTTCAGTTGTGAGACCAATGCCACTTTAACGGAAGGTCAGTTTTATCCTGTTTTGGTCAACACTTATTCTGATGAGTTTGTTTCGGTATGGATTGATCTGAATGGAGACGGGGCTTTGTCTGCTGAAGAGTTGGTTTATTCTTCACCACAAGCTTTATCCAATCATTCTTTCGATCTCCTGATTCCAGAAGGCAGCATTTTCGGCGAACCGCTCAGACTGCGTGTCCAATCCAGCCAGTCATCATTGAGTGGTAGCTGTGCTGAACCGGTGTACGGTCAGGTAGAAGACTATCGGGTAGAGATTTTGGAAAACAACGCTCCGCCGGTAGCCTTTTTCAGCGCCAGTGATACCGTGGTTCAGGTTGGTGAAGCCGTTAATTTTCTGGACCTGTCTCTGAACCTACCGGAATCCTGGCAATGGTATTTTGAAGATGGTTCGGTAACAAGTTCATCGCAGCAAAATCCTACAATTCAGTATTCGGAAACCGGTAGTTATGATGTCTCGCTGATTGTATCAAACGAATACGGTACCGATACAGTAGTTGCCACAAATTATATTGAAGTAGTGAATAGTGTGATGATGTGTGATCAAACGACCTCATCGGCTCCGAGCGGCCTGCTTTATGATTCAGGTGGCCCCGGTGGCAATTATTCCAATAACGAAATGTGCACAATGCACATTGATCCGGGTTGTGCCCTCAGCATCACCCTCTCATTTGAATATTTTGCATTGGAAGGCTGTTGTGACTATTTTATTGTTTATGACGGATCAAATTCTTCAGCTCCCCTGTTAATGAGTGCCAATGGAAGCTCTCTGCCACCACCGGTAACGGGAGAGTCCGGAGAACTGTTCATAGTTTTCTCATCGGATTTTTCTGTTACCTATGGCGGTTGGATTGCATCGTGGAGTTCAGAAACGCCAACAACTTCACCGGAGTCGATGTTTGCTGTTTCCAGTAATAATCCTCCACTGAATTCACCCGTGAGTTTTACTGATGAGTCAACCGAATTTCCAGGACAGTGGGAGTGGATTTTCGGTGACGGGAATACATCCAGTGAACAAAATCCCGATCACATTTATTCTCTTCCGGGAGAATACACAGTTACCCAAATAGTCCATAATTGCTTCAGCAGCGATTCTTCCTCCCAACAAATCATTGTTCAGGAAGCTTCACAAATGAGCATTGTGCCTTCTGATACGCTATTTGCCAGTGTGGCATGTGGTGGGGCAACATCAGAAACGTTTACTATATACAACACAGGAGAAGGGGATTTGGTCTACTCCTTTGAATTAAGCGGAATCATTGGAACACCTCAGGTGCTGGCGTTAACTACGCAAACAGATTATGACGACGAGTATACCAATACCCTGGAAGCCATTAACCAGCATTTTACAGAATACGTATTGACCGAAAGCGATGCATCCACTTCTGCTGAACTACAAGCAGACTTGGAGAATATAGATATATTGTTGATTCCGGAGCAGGAATCAAGTCCTGGCTCCTTGTTTACTTCAATTGCTTCGGCCCTGGATGATTTTGTGTCCAACGGTGGTCGTATACTTGTATGTGGCAATGAATCCCTTTTCAATACAAATTTGTTTGAATCAGGTTTTAACGATACCTCCACATCTGCGGAGTTGGTTAGCCTCGATCCGGAGCATCCATTAATGGCCAATGTTCCCGAAACTTTCCAGGCAGCCAATGCTACCTTCTTCTACGACTGGAGCGACGATGAAAGTTTAGTGCCCCTTTGTGCCCTTAATTCGAATCAGGATCGGTACGTAGCGGCTTATAAGCAGATAGGAGAAGGAATGGTGGTCTATACCGGATTTGACTTTTATGCAGTGACCGATCAAAACGCTCAGATAATTGGCAATGCTATTCAGTTTCTTGCAGAAGGTCTGGCTCCTGAATGGTTAGAAAGCATTTCCCCCGATTCTACAACCATCATATTTCCCGGAGATTCATTGGTGGTAACAGTTCAATTCAATTCAGAAGATTTATTAGCTGGTGACTATTATTATGACGGAACAATTATAAGCAATGATCTGGAAAATAACTCAGTCCCATATGTTTTCCACCTGGAAGTAACGGGAGCGGCAGATCTGAATGTAGGCACTACTTTTGTGGATTTCGCTCCCATCATAGTTTCCCTTGTTGATCAGCAGACGGTTGTGGTGTATAACCAGGGATGCGACAGCCTGTTTATTGATGTAGCTGCTTCAGGAGCGGGTTTCAGCGTTGAACCGGAATATCTGGAGATTGCAGGATTTTCACAGGATGACCTCACAATAACATTTAGTCCGGATGTACCCGGATTGTATTCTGGTCAAATAGAACTTACGAGTAATGGAGGTTCTGACACCATTGCCTTATCAGGTGAAGGGTTGCCTTCTCCAGAAGTATTAATTGTACCTGCGGACACGCTATTTGCCAGTGTGGCTTGCGGCGGGGTAACATCAGAAACGTTTACCATCTACAACACAGGAGAAGGGGATTTGGTCTACTCCTTTGAATTAAGCGAAATCATTGGAACACCTCAGGTGCTGGCGTTAACTACGCAAACAGATTATGACGACGAGTATACCAATACCCTGGAAGCTATTAACCAGCATTTTACAGAATACGTATTGACCGAAAGCGATGCATCCACTTCTGCTGAACTACAAGCAGACTTGGAGA
>CAZJLZ010000391.1:0-2916 GCA_964546775.1 uncultured Cryomorphaceae bacterium
GATATTGGTTCGGGCAGACAGTACGTGCACGCATCCTCGTTTATTCGAAAGATCGGGTTGATGGCACCCAGCTCAACACCTACGAATCGCTGACCGACCCTGAGTGGAAAGGTCGAATCCTGGTACGATCCTCATCAAATATTTATAACCAATCTTTGTTGGCTTCAATCATTTCTCACAACGGTGAGACTGAAGCCGAGATATGGGCCGCCGGCGTTGTAGAAAATTTGGCGCGCAAACCAAAAGGCAGTGACCGCGACCAGATTGTAGCAATAGCAGCAGGTCAGGGCGATGTGGCCATTGTGAACAGCTATTATATCGGAAAATTATTCGAATCAGATGATGCCGGACAACGTGCCGCTGCCGATAAAGTAGGGGTTTTCTTTCCGAATCAGAACGATCGAGGAAGCCATATCAACATTAGCGGAGCAGGAGTTACACGTTACGCACCCAATAAAGAAAATGCAGTACGTCTGCTTGAATTCTTATCGAAGCCGGAAAGTCAACGTCTGTTTGCCGAAGCCAATTCGGAGTATCCCGTTAATCCCGAAGTTCAAAGTTCGGAACTGCTGCAATCATGGGGTGAATTTAAGCGCGACACGCTGAATCTTCGGCACCTCGGTGAACTCAACACCAAAGCGGTAGAAATTTTTGACCGTGTCGACTGGAAGTAAGCAAATTTCATTAAAATTTTTAAACCGCAGACGTATTGCGGTTGCTCCCGGTTGGCTCAGTCTGTCCGTAGTACTTGGTTTGCTGCTTTCTGTACCACTCGCATTGGTATTGGTGCGCATGTTTATTCCCGGTTCTTCAGCATGGCACCACATTGTGGACAATCTGTTGTTTCGTTACACTGCCAATTCGATTATCTTATGTATGATAACAGGAGCAATTGCGCTACTATTTGGGTTGAGTACGGCATGGCTCGTCAGCCGATATGAATTTCCGGGTAAGCGCTGGCTGGAATGGGCACTTATTCTCCCGCTTGCACTTCCCTCATATATCGTAGCGTACAGCTATGCGGGAATTCTTTCCTTTACGGGACCCGTATATACGCTTCTTCGGGAGCTTGGCGGAGCTGAACTTGCTCAGTCAATGTATTTCGATACGATGAACATCGGTACACTTGGAATCACCCTGGCGCTGGTTTTGTTCCCATACATATATCTGCCAGCCAAAGCCGCATTTCAATTGCAAGCGGCTTCCATCTTCGAAGCAGCGGCTTCTCTATCCAACAATCCAATCCGTGTCTTTTTCCGCATTGCACTACCGCTGGCACGTCCTGCTATAGCGGGTGGATTGTTCCTCGTACTCATGGAAGTTCTCAATGACTACGGAGCGGTCAAATATTTTGGTGTCAACACCTTTACAACAGGGATTTTCAAAGCCTGGTTTTCGATGGGTGATCTTGAAGCTGCCATCAAATTGGCGGCTGTACTGATGGTGGTAGTCGGTATTTTATTCATCATCGAAAAACGGGTTCAAAAATCACGCTTTGCAAGCAGCACTGGTCTAAAGCGTTCGGCTGCGTACAACGTAAAAGGATCCGGAAAATGGTTGTTCACCCTGGTTTGTCTCATTCCGTTTGTACTCGGATTTGCACTTCCGTTTTTAAAAATCGCAGCGGATGCCATGCACACCTGGAGGAAAATTTTTGATGAACGGTTTTACACCACCATCTATAATTCCATTGGTCTGGCTGCAGTTACTGGATCTCTGATTGTCATTCTCTCGTTGTTATTTATATACAGCAGTAGGATCAACAATACGGTCACCGGAAAAATTGTAAAACGCGTGGTAACTCTTGGCTACGCACTTCCCGGTGCGGTGATTGCCGTTGGAGTCATGGTGGTGGCCGCCAATGCAGAAAATGTAGTGGAAAATACCGCAGGATTCTTTGGCGCTGAATTCAACCAATTACTCATCACAGGGTCGATCCTGGGGCTCATGTATGCATATCTGATTCGATTTATGGCTGTATCTGTTAATCCGCTTGAAGGTAATTTCGAACAACAATGTGTCAACGTTGATGAAGCATCACGATCACTGGGAAAGAGCCATTTATATACACTCTTTCGGGTAAACATTCCTGTGATGCGGCCAGCTATACTTACGGCACTTCTCCTTGTTTTTGTCGACGTAATGAAAGAACTTCCGTTGACACTCATTCTCCGGCCTTTCAATTTCAACACGTTGGCCACGACGGCCTTCGAATATGCGAACGATGAAATGTTGAGAGAATCTGCTCCGGCTTCGGTTCTCATTGTGCTTTCAGGGATTGTTCCCATCTTGTTCATCCATAAACTCATTAAAAAGATTTGACCCCGGCTCTTGAAATAGAATCTGTTAGCAAAACTTTCAGTGGCGGAATTTCACCGGCAGTGAAAAATGCCACGATCAAGCTCGATAAAGGAAAGATTCTGGGGCTACTTGGTGAAAGTGGTTGTGGCAAAACCACGCTCTTGCGCATCATCGCAGGATTTGAAATTCCAGAAAAAGGAACAGTAAAGGTAAGTGGCCAAACCGTTGTATCCGGAAATTCATTTATCGTACCGGGTAAACGAAACATCGGAATGATCTTTCAGGACTTCGCGCTCTTTCCTCACCTCAACGTCGCCGCCAACATCGCCTTCGGCCTGCCCAGGGGCGCGGACAAGAAGACTCGCGTGACTGAATTGCTCTCGCTCGTCAGACTCGTCGGGCTCGAAGACCGGATGCCGCATGAGCTGTCGGGCGGCCAGCAACAGCGCGTTGCGCTGGCGCGGGCGCTCGCCGCGGAGCCGGGCCTGATCCTGATGGACGAGCCATTCTCAAACCTCGACCCCTCGGTCCGTGAGGAGGTTCGCGTCGAGGTGCGGCAGCTGCTGCGCAGCGTTGGTATCACCGCCGTCATTGTCACGCACGACCAGGAAGAGG
>CAZJLZ010000392.1:0-3397 GCA_964546775.1 uncultured Cryomorphaceae bacterium
GAAGCGCGACTGACGACCCTGAAATTGCCGCTTTCCTGGCAGAATTTGAACTGGGAAGTCCTGTTCGGAGGAGCATGCACCCCCAACTTTCGAATTTTTATGTTTTTGAAAAACCAGGTGCTACAGTTCAGGATTTGATAACGATGGCGCAGGTTGCTAAAAGTATACCCGGAATAATGTTTTTGGAGCCCTCTGTAATCTATACCGGAAATATTGTTCCAAATGATCCGCTGTGGAATCAGCAATGGGGTCCGTATGCCATTTATGCCGACGAAGCCTGGACTGGTGGATTCACCGGATCAAATAGTTGGAGTGTTATGGCGGTATTGGACGATGCGATAGACTGGCTTCATGAAGATCTATATGACCAGGTGTGGTATGGATACGACTATGGTTTTAATGATAATGATCCTACGCTGGACTCGGATGAGCAGAAGCATGGTACACACGTCACCGGAATTATGGGGGGTACTTCCAACAACGGTGTCGGAATTGCCGGTATGTGCAACGATACCGTATATTTTGCGAAGGTGACGGACAACACCTATTTTACTCAAAATGGTGCTTATAGTGATGCTGCTATTATCAATGCAATTTATGACATCGCTGAGATAGAGCGCGTGATGGTTATAAACCTCAGCCTTGGAGGAGGAGCGCCGAGTACAGCCGCTGAGCAAGCATACAATTTTGCGTGGAATAACGGGAAGTTTCCCATCGCCGCCAGCGGAAATGAAGGATTGTCAACCATTTCTTATCCCGCTGGATACGATGCTTGTATGGCCGTTGGTTCTATCGGAACAAACGGAAGCGAACTTTATTTGACCACTTATTCGAATTATGGTACGGGGCAGGAAGTATCCGCTCCGGGAGGAGATATGAGCAGTGGCTATGGAATCATTTCCACCATCCCTGGAAATCAGTATGAGGCTTTTGAAGGCACATCTATGGCCTGCCCTCATGTGGCCGGACTTGCAGGTTTGATGAAATCGGTGAACTCAAATCTGACCAATACTCAGATCCGGAATATCATCAATTCTACCTGCTTTGATTTGGGAGACCCGGGATACGACCTGATTTTCGGAAATGGTATGGTCAATGCACAGCTCGCTGTTCAGATTGCTTTACAATCGACAGATGTAGAAGAAACAGAAAAGTCTGCCCTGAAAATGTATCCGAATCCGGCCACCGACCAATTGTGGATCGACAACTTTCAAGGAGTGGAAAAAGGAAACATAGAAATCTATAATCTTGCGGGTCAGTTGGTTCAAAACAGTGCTATACAACCCCGGAATTTGTTACCGGTAAATGTAGCCGACCTACCCAATGGAGTATATGTCGTTCAATTGAACGCCGGTGATCACTTGTTTACAGGAAGATTTGTGAAAACAAGTAACTAGTGGTTTGTTTTCGTTTGACCGGCACATGACTGGAAATTTCCGGTCATGTGCCGGTTTTTTTTATGACATCAGCTTTGCAATCAACCGGGTGTTCGAGAACTGTTCTAAGATCGTTTTCAATAAAACTGTTATCGGAATGGAAAGTATCAAACCGGGAACTCCCCATAAGAATCCCCAGAACATCAACATTACAAGAACGGTAACAATATTGATAGAGAATGATTTCCCCATTAAAATAGGTTCCAGAATTGAGCCAAAAACAACCTGAACAGCCGTAAACAAAAGTATGGCACCAAGGGCAGATCCTGGTAATTCAAGTTCCAGTAAAGCAAACAATCCGGCCATTACTGTAGAAATTACCGAACCGATCATTTGGACAAAGTTGATAGAGAATGCAAACAGGCCCCAGAAAAGGGGAAAACTGATATCGAAAACAAGGCATATTACGAAGAAGCCGAGCCCGGTAAAAAAGCTCCTCAAAAATTTAACTTTCAAGAATTTGACAATACTTCTCTCAATAGTCATGAACGTTTTTATGGCACGGGTACTGTGCTCAAACATCGTGTCCTGAAGAATATCTTTGAAATTAAGGGAGCCGGCAAGGAGCAATACCAGGAAGAAAATGGTGAGCAGTATGAGCGTTATGGTCTTCCTGACCAATCCAAAAGTAGCTCCAAAATTTTCATAGATGATGTCGTTAATTTTTTGATCCATAAAAATACTTTTTATGGTAGATTCATGAGATAATGTATTGATTCCCATTGCTTCGGCAACCGGAACGACACGATCGCCTATTCTTTTATCAATTCTCTCATAGAGTTCTGTCTGGTCGTTGGTGAATTCTTTGCCAGATAATTGCAATACCTTAATGCTGGCAAAAATTGTGGCTGATATGATGGCCAGTACTATTATGAGCGAAAAGGCCTTGGGAACATTTCTTCGTGAGAATGCCCGCATCATAGGCATAAACAGCAACGCAAGAAAAAGTGCCAGCACAAGCGGAATAAATATAAACGACAGAACCATCAAAACATAAAACACCAATGGCACAGCCAGTATCAGCAAAAGCTTATTGGTGGTTTTAAGGTTGTCTATATTCATTTTATTGCGACTTTGCCAAAGATGGTCTCAGCTAAGCGGAGCAGTCAAAGTTAGCCATTGTCAGGCTTATTGAAGATAGATTTTTTAACTGACTTTTTTGGTTCGATGGATCCAAATGGAGATTGAGCAGGACAATTATATGTTATCATGCCACTTGGAAACTAAATAAATATGGTGGGTCAAACGGTAACGCCCATTACTTCGGCCATTTTCTGACCGATATGTGCGGGTGAGTCCACAACATGAATTCCGCACTCGCGCATAATTTTTTTCTTGGCAGAAGCCGATTCGTTTTCCCCGCTAACGATCGCTCCCGCGTGACCCATGGTTCGGCCTTTGGGTGCCGTTTCACCTGCGATAAACCCGACCACCGGCTTGGTTCCGTTTTCTTTGATCCAGGCAGCGGCTTGTGCTTCAAGCTCACCACCTATTTCACCGATCATTACGATGCCTTCGGTTTCCGGATCGTTCATAAACAACTGAACCGCCTGCAGCGTAGTTGTTCCGATAATCGGGTCTCCACCAATACCAATCGCCGTAGAAATTCCCATTCCGGCTTTTACAATCTGGTCGGCGGCTTCATAAGTTAAAGTTCCTGATTTTGATACAACTCCAATTTTTCCGGGCTGAAAAACAAAACCGGGCATGATGCCCACTTTGGCTTCACCAGCGGTGATCACTCCCGGACAGTTCGGACCCACCATAGTACAAGATTTATTCTCGAGGTAGCGACGAACTTTAACCATGTCGTTCACCGGAATTCCTTCGGTAATGGTTACAATTACTTTGACACCAGCTTCTGCAGCTTCCATGATCGCATCGGCAGCAAAAGCAGGAGGAACAAAGATGATGGAGACATCGGCTCCCGTTTCTTTCACAGCGTCGTCAACAGTGTTGAA
>CAZJLZ010000393.1:0-9488 GCA_964546775.1 uncultured Cryomorphaceae bacterium
GCGGTGCGTTATTTGGCGCGGGGTAAAGATGAACCCAAAGGAACAGGCGGAACGAACTGGCAAAAGTATCTTCCACCGATGTTTCAGCGACGAATTTTTTACCCACAATTGTGGACTACAGAGGAAATGGAGACATGGGGAAAAAAATGGGTAGAAAAAGAAGTGCTGCGTACCAAAAGCGAACAACATTAGTTTTATTTTGAGCGCATGTGAATTTAACGGGAAAAACATGAACATAAATTTTTCGATTGTCGTGTTAATGGGCTTGCTGGCGTTTTCCTGCACCCAACCTCAGGAACCGGATCTGTTGGCAGAAGTTGCACATCAGGAAGATTCCATTGTCATTGAAAATTTGGAGTTCGGGTTCAATCTCGATTCATTTATGGTTTATCAGGGCCAGATAGGGCGCAACCAGTTTCTTGCCGACATTCTGCTTCCGCATCACGTGTCCTATCCCGAAATTCAAAAAATTGCCACCTCGTCGAGAGAAGTTTTTGACGTGCGAAAAATCAACGAAGGCAAACGATATACCCTATTGTGTCGTCGTGACAGTCTTGAAAAAGCAGCTTATTTTATTTATCAGCCCGACCTGGTGAATTATGTGGTCTACGAACTCTGCGATTCGATGCGCGTGTACAAGGGACTCAAATCAGTAGAAACCCGCGAGCGCACTTTTGAAGGTGAAATAAACTCATCGCTGTATGTCACCCTCGAGCAAGGCGGAGCACCCACCGAACTGGCTTTGCAACTCGCGTCGTTGTATGCGTGGACCATCGATTTTTACCGCATACAGAAAGGTGACAAGGTGAAGATTGTTTATGAAGAAAATTATGTGGGAGACGAACGTGCCGGATTGGGAAACATCATCGCCGCAAATTTCGAGCACAGCAACCGCGATTTTTACGCTTTTCGTTTTGCCCAGGACAGCATTCCCGATTTTTTTGATGAAGAAGGAAACAGCCTTCGCAAAGCATTTTTAAAGATGCCATTGAAATACGGAAGGTTGACCAGCGGATTCACGAAGCGACGATTTCACCCGGTGCAAAAAAGGTTCAAAGCCCATTTGGGGACCGATTACGCGGCTCCAACCGGAACACCGATTCTTGCAGTAGGAGATGGAGTGGTGATAGAATCGACTTTCAAACAATACAACGGTCATTACGTTAAAATCCGTCACAACAGCACCTACACCACTCAGTATCTGCACATGAGCAAACGAATGGTAAAAGCCGGAGAATACGTGCGCCAGGGCGAAACCATTGGATTGGTAGGCAGCACAGGTCTGGCTACCGGGCCCCACGTCTGTTTCCGGTTTTGGAAAAACGGAGACCAGGTAGATCACCGAAGGGAGGAGTTCCCGCCGTCTGAACCTATTCTACCCGAGAATTTTCCTCGTTTTCAACAGCACATCGACTCTCTACGTCCTGCTGTCCAATTTGAAAGAACCGAGCCTCAGTTGGTGGCAGCCGGCGAAATATGAGGCAACCTCAGACGTTTTATACGTTATAGAGTTACTCTAACACCAGCCATCATGTATGCCATCTTTCCCCTCGACTTTGCCGCTCATAAAAATTATGCAATTGATGTGGATGTGCACCCAACCGACAATGCAGTTATGATCAATCTGAATTTTCAGGAAGAAGTAGAACTGAAAATTGACTTGCACGACGGCCGTGCAAAAAATGTGATCAGCCTTTCAGAAACCCGTCAGTCGGGTTCTTACAAATTGGAGCTGCCGGGTTTTGATACCCACACGTATACTTTGAAATTATCCGATGCAGCCGGTCGGTTTTACCGCAATTTTAAAATTATGAAGTCTTTTTGTTGATCAATCGTTATTTCTGTTAACCAAATCAGAAATGAGAGGGTATTCATACACATGAATGCCCTCTTTTTTTTGAAAAGCAGCAGCCACCATTGCACGTGCAACAACAGAAGCCTCTACCGGGTGATACTTTAACCAACCTCCCCATAAGAATGGGGTTGCGAGTTTGGCCAATCCTGCGCCGATTCTTTCCCCCAAACGAAATTCCTTCCGTTCACCAAGTAACAACGACGGTCTGAAAAGGTGAATTTCCGCAATTTTGAATTGTCGGACATCTCGTTCTACTTCCCCTTTCGTGCGGCTATAAAAAACCTTCGAACCCGGATCAGCGCCAACAGCACTCACGATCATCAACCGTTGGGCTCCGCATTTTTCCGCGAGCCGGGCTACATTCATTACATAAGTATAATCGACTTCGCGGAATTTGTCCTGACTTCCGGCTTTTTTGATGGTGGTTCCCAGGCAACAGTAAACGTCGTCCAGTGATTGCTCAGGAAACTGGGTGAGGAGTTGATTGAAATCTACCACTTCGTTGCGCAGTTTTGGATGTTGAAGGTCAAGGGGTCGCCGGCCGATTGAAATGATGGTGGAGTACTTATCGCTGGCCAGCAATTGTTGAATACAGTGCGAGCCAATGAGGCCGGAACCTCCGGCAATCAGGGCTGTTCGGGTAGTGGGTTGTGCGTTGGTAGAATCCATTGCATATTAATTATTATATCCCCTAAAAGACTGAATATTATTCAGTAACGGGCTCCACCCAGTCACCATGCGCTTTGATCAGTTCAATGAGTTCATCAACCGCTCGTTCTGCCGCAACGTTCCTTTTCACTACTTCCTTTTCTTTGTATAGCGTGATCTTTCCCGGTCCGGTGCCAACGTAGCCATAATCTGCGTCGGCCATTTCTCCCGGTCCATTTACAATGCAACCCATGATGCCGATTTTTACTCCTTTAAGATGGTGTGTGCGGGACCGGATTTTTGCAGTGGTTTCCTGAAGATCAAAAAGCGTTCGACCGCAGGAAGGACACGAAATGTACTCGGTTTTGGATATTCTTGTTCGCGTGGCCTGTAAAATACCAAACGCGGTTAAGTTCCTTCTGTTGAGCGGGATGTTCGGAGCAGTGATCCAAACACCGTCACCGAGGCCATCGAGCAACAGTCCGCCAACATCTGTTGCGCTCCAGAGCATAAAATCTTCTTCATCACTGAGATCGTATTGTTTTGCGATGATTACCGGCGACTCGCAACCGGCATTGATGAGTTTGAAAAATGCTGCCCGTTGTTCGCCGAGCGAGTGCGGGTTGTCGGTTTCAAGTATCAGAACTATTTTCGATTGTTCTATCAATAGTTTTAGCGTGCTTTCATCTAAATCTGAAACGCGGATACGCACGAATGCAACGGTATCAATGGAATTTTGATTTTGTTTCCAATCGTCCAAAATCATCACCGGAAATCTGCGGTCTCTGAATTTTTCCTGTTGCCAGGTGGCGAAATCGTGAAGGACAGAAAGTGTTCCTGGAATTTCGAACTCCAATGGATTGCTTCCGGCATAAACATAATCGCAGGCATTGTCGGCAATATTCCATTTATCGAGTTGTACGGAATAATTGTATCCGCACGGAAAAAGCGAAGCCGGAGTTATTTTTTCGCGGTGACTCAGATCATGGATTACGCGTGGCACATTTCGTTCTCCGATGTCCAGAATTTGGAGGCTTTTTCTGCGTGTATAGCTGAACGGATCAATGGCTACCGGCACAGCCTCTATGGAATTGCCTTTGCGGTGGGTATATCGATTCACCAGTTTTTGTGCAACCGGAATTTCGGCTTCGGGTTCTTCCGTGAGCGAAACCCGAACCGTATCTCCCAGACCATCTTCGAGCAAAAGACCAATACCTACGGCAGATTTGATGCGGCCGTCTTCACCGTCACCGGCTTCGGTTACGCCCAGGTGCAGTGGATAATTCATATCCTCTTGCATCATGTGCTGCATCAGTAAGCGGTAAGCCTGTACCATCACCTGAGGGTTGCTCGCTTTCATTGATAGAACTACATCGTGGTAATCCATCTCGCGACAAATGCGTAAAAATTCCATGGCCGATTCTACCATTCCGAGCGGTGAGTCGCCATAACGGCTCATGATCCGGTCAGAGAGAGATCCGTGGTTCGTGCCGATCCGCATAGCGGTACCTTCTTTTTTGCAGATCTCTACAAGCGGGGCAAAGCGTTCGCGGATGCGCGCGATCTCTACCTGGTAGGAATCGTCGGTATAATCAATGTTTTCAAATTTCTTTTTGTCTGCATAGTTACCGGGATTTACCCTGACTTTTTCTACGATCCGAGCCGCAAGTTCGGCTGCGTTGGGGGTAAAATGGATATCGGCCACCAGCGGAGTGTTGTATCCCATAACCTTCAAACGATCTTTGATGTTGGCCAGGTTGGCCGCTTCCTTTTTGCTGGGCGCAGTAATTCTGACCAATTCGCAACCCGCCTCGATCATCCGAACGGATTGTGCTACGGTTTTCTCAGTGTCCATGGTATCCGTGGTGGTCATCGATTGCACCCGAATCGGATTGTCTCCGCCAATTCCAACACTACCGACTTTTACTTCACGCGTATGGAATCGTTCGTACGCAAAGAGGTTCGAACAATATTTCGATTCCGGTACAGAACTCATAATGGGGGCTTTTGTTTCGGGCTTCAGCATGATATCGCGTAAGTGCCGCAAAGTTAAAACAAATGCACGTGCCTATGGCAATATGAATTCTTTCAGCTCGTCGAAATGTGCTCCGGAAAGATTCACGAGATATACTCCGGCGTCCAGATAGGAAATGTCAATATTAATCACGCTCTCGTAATACAAGTCTATTTTAGATTGATAATAGACCTCTTGTCGTGTGTCCATTAGCTTAAGGTAAAGTCGTCCATGTTTTGGATGATTGATCCGTACTTTCAGAACTTTGTCGTTGTCGGTCAGGTATAGTTGATAATCTACAAGACCTTCGATAACAGGTGGAGGTTGTTGAATAATTACTTTCAGTTCAACTCCGCAGGTTTTTATGTCACCATGAATCGTACCTGCCTCATGGGCAAGGGTGGCCGCCAATGCACGCGCTACATTGGTGGTTGCAGAATAATTGAGCAAAGCCGCTTTATCTCCGCGGGTTTCATAGTTGGAGTTGCGGCTTTCAGCGCCATCCGTAATGAGGACAGCGGGAATACCACGTTTCCAGAAAGGCTGGTAGGTTCCGTTGGCAAACAGAAATTCTTCGCTACCTTTTCCAGCCGTTTTCAAATCTGCAATGTGTAATTCTGGGGCGTATTTGGTGGCCATACCTACAAAATTATTGCGGGCAACTGCCGATTGGGCGTCCGCTATAGCGAAAAGAAAATCACCTCGCCACGAATTTTTATCGAGTTTGCGCGTCAGGTCCGTGAACATTTTCTCTTGCCGTTGAGTCAGTTTTTGCGAGTGATCCTTGTCACTGTAAACGCCCACGTTATCGAGATTATAAACTGCGCGGATATTTTTTACTTCAGATTCCGGAATTTTCTGAAGGTATCTGTTCACACCAATTCCGCCTTGTTTCTGAAGGTCGACACCCACAAAAACAATGTTTTTTCTAAAGTTGTAATTCGATAAAATTCGTGCGGTTTCCAGCATAGCGGCTACTCCAGAGGCATTGTCGTCTGCTCCGGGAGAATCGGGATGCGTGTCGTAATGAGCAATGACCATTATTGTCTCAAGTTCGTTTACCTGACCCGGAATCCGGCCGGAAATGTTATGCCCTTCGTAACTACCAAGCATAAAAATTTGTTTTCGTACGTCGGGGGTATTTTCAAATAGCACATCTGTAATAAGCTTTTTTGCAGTTTCAAGTCCGTGTGCTCCATTTAGATAATGTCTTGCGCCCTCCAACAGTTCTATATTTTTTTGGATACGGCTTTTATCGGCGCCCTGTACCAACTGAGAAAAATCGGTGGTTGCACCATCGTCGGCGATGACTTTAATCTGAAAATCTGCGGCTTTTCCCGATTTTTTGTTGTAGTACCAGATGATGTTTTTTTGTTTTCCGGGACGCACAGCTTTACCAATATCACCGGATACATCATGCGTGTACAAAACCCAATTTCTCCCGTGGTCGTTCGAGGCCCGAAGTAGAATCTCTACCGTCGGACTGTCGGGATCGATCAGGTCATAAGAGATGTGAATTTGTCCGGAAACGGTATCGGCGGCGGCTGTCAGATTACGAATCTCAGGTGGTCGCTGTTGAGCCGATCCATACGCAATGAATCCCGAAAGCAGGAAAGTGAAAATGTATCGGAACAAAGGCATTTAGGTTGGTTTCCTCTGTTTCTTTTGCCAGTAGGCATTAAAAAACAGGGTGGCTAAGATAATAAAGGCACCGGAATAAAAGCCAAATGTCATTTTTTCTGATTCGCCGAAGATCAGCCAGGCCAACAAAATCCCGTACACAGGTTCCATGTTCACGCTCAGGGAAACGGTAAAGGGTCGGATGGTTTCCATCACTTTTACGCTGGCTACAAAGGCAAATGCCGTGCAAATGAGCCCCAGCCCCAGCAACCAACCAAAATCAGCAGTGCTCAATTGAAAAAAATTACCCGATACTTTTCCTCTGAAAGCGAGGTAGGCCGATATGGCGATGATTCCGCCGGTCATTTCATAAAATGCAATCTGAGATGGCTTTCTGCTTCGGATAAATATTCCGTTGAGAACCGTAAAAGTTGCGGCCAGCAATGCCGATATCAGACCCAAAATAATTCCCCACGCGTATTGAGTTTCAAAAGAAAAAATGAGGAACAAACCAAGAATAATAACCACCCCCATGACGAGTTCTCCTCCGCTGATTTTTCTCTTGAAAAAGAATGGTTCGATGAGGGCTGTAAAAAATGCCGCTGTACTTAAGCACGCCAGGGCTACCGATACGTTGGCCACTTTTATGGATTCAAAAAAGGCAATCCAATGCGCGGCGGTAATGACGCCAGTTAACAACAGCAGGAAAACAGATCGTCGCGAGATTTTCAGAGTCACACGTTTCCAGGTCATATAAATCGCAATACCGACAAGTGCAATCACCATTCTCCACCAAACCAGCGGCTCGCTGTCGATGGTGATGAGCTTACCGATGATTCCGGTGAAGCCAAAAATGAACACAATAAAGTGTAGCAGAAGAATATTACGCGTGGTGGTGTTCTTCATCTTCATCGTCCAGTTCAGCAACGCCACCAGAAACTATGAACTTCATTAACTCAACAGATTTTATATCCAGGGGAATTACATTGGCCCGGGGAACGATGAATAGGTTGCCGGAGAAATTGTAGGAGTGCGGGAAATACACCGCAACCATTTCGGAACCGAGACCGAGTGAAGAAAGATCTTCTTCGGTAATAAATCCCAGTTTGTGCAAATCGGTGCTGCTTACCCGAACCAGAACCGGTTTGTTGAATCGGCGTTTAGAGCCAATCAGGGCCGACATTAAATCAGAAACACTGGTGTAAACTGTTTTTAGTAGCGGGATGCGCTTCAACAATTCTTCAAACCACCATCTGAATGGTTGGGCCACAATGGTTGAGGCCAGGTAACCCATAATGGTAATGCAAACCAGTAGGGTCAACAATCCAAGACCCGGAAACCTGAATGGAATGAGTTGGTCCAGGAAAACAAACAAGCCATAGATTACGTAGCCAAGAATTGCCAGAGGAACCGTAACCAGCAGACCTTGAAAGAAATAGGATGCAATCCTTTTGATGATGTCCTTGGATTTCATAAAGCAGACCAATTGATATTAAACCGATAAAGTTACTGCGATTCTCTTACCGATTTCGGCAATCCTGCCCAAACCAAATCATAACTTTCATCAACAAGTTCCTTCATCAGTTGATCAGGTACTGATCCGTCCGTCGATACCGTGTTCCAATGCTGTTTATTCATGTGATAACCCGGCTGAATGCCCGGATATTGTTCTCTTAACCGGACAGCCTTTTCGGGGTTGCACTTGGCGTTGAAACTCTGAAACTCTTCCACGTCCATCAGAATAAACATTTTGCCCATTACTTTAAAAACTAGAACTTTATCGTCAAATGGAAAAGATTCGGTTACTCCTTTTCTATTGAGGCAATACGCGCGTAATTCTTCGATGTTCATTGTTTCTGTGCAGGATAAATTATAGGCCTGCTCGGAGCAGCATCGTTTTCAATGGCCGCCATTTGCAGGTTTAAAAAATAAATTCCATCCCCAATTTCATCGGGGACAAAAACCAGTTCTGTAATTGTTTTTCCAGTTTGAGGGTTGTCGGGAACATTCCAGAACCGGTGGTGCGCTTCGAGTTTTCCACCGTCTTCTTCGCGGTCGACAGAAGGCAGATCCACGAGCAAATGGCGGATTCCAAACTGGTTCAACATCTCCATCGCTTCAGGTAACAAATAAGGTGGATTGGTGTTCGAATAATTGATGTGCTTTTTGTTGTCGTTGTTGGGCAGTGTTCGGATGATCAAAGATTCTATAGGGTCTGTCCCCATCACGAGCGCAAGTTGTTCGGCTGTGATAACGTGATCTCCGGTCTTTACCCATTCAGAACGATCGGTGGTTAAAATCACCGGTTTCAGTGAAACGAGCCGCACGGGAAGCATCCATTCGTTGAACAATTTGTTGACCGATTGTTTTTCTGCGGTGATGTGACCGAGGCATTCGGTGTGCGTCCCATTGCCGTGCGGATTGAACGCAACGTCAAAAAAATTGACCGATCCACCGCGCGCGACACTTCCCGTAAACCGGTCGGTCATTACCGGTGAAATGGTGGGAGGGTTCACGTACCACGCCTGTGGACCATCGGGAGCTATGGCCAGCGACAGATCTGCTGCTTTACTCAGATCCGCAATCCACTGTTGTTGCCCGATGTTGAATTGTACAGTCATTCTTTGATGATAAAAAATTGTGAAGCAATGTCGTCAGCCCAAAGAAACCCTTTGCGCGTTAATCTGAAAACGCTTCCGTCGGTTTCTATTTTTTTTTGTTGCAGTAAGGCTGAAATCTGCGATTTAAAATTAGTATTAAAATCAATGTTGAAACGCTCCTTGATCTGTTTGGAATTGATTCCCATACTGGTGCGCATTCGGGTGAGGATGTACTCGTTATAGGCTATATTCTCATCGATTGTTTCACATTCCGGAGCGTAAGTTCCTTCCATAATCTGGCGAATGTATTGTTGGTTGTTGCGCACATTCCAGCAACGCTCCCGGCCATTGTAGCTGTGGGCCGAGGGCCCTATTCCCAGGTAGCCTGCACCCGTCCAGTACGAGTAATTGTGTTTGGAAACAAATCCCGGAAGGGCAAAATTCGATACTTCATAGTGATCATAGCCCGCAGCCCGGAGTGCCTCCGTCAGCATTTCGAAATGCCGAACCGATTGATCGTCATCGGGTGCCGCTTGTTTTCCACTTCGAATGAATTTATCGAGCGCTGTTCCTTGTTCCACCGTTAGGCTGTAGCAGGAAATATGGGGCAATTTCCGTTCAACAATCGATTCAATATTTTTTAACCACTGTTTATCGGTAAGTAAAGGAAAGCCGTAAATCAGGTCTACACTGAGGTTTTGGAATCCGGCCTCCCGGGCGTCATCTATGCACCTGAAAGCCTGGACTGCAT
>CAZJLZ010000394.1:0-16780 GCA_964546775.1 uncultured Cryomorphaceae bacterium
GCAAACTCCTTTCAAGATGTTCCACTCCGTCAAAAGGATCGATCAATTCACCAAAACTCTCTTTGTTGAGCGAAACAGCCATTGCATTGATCGTAAAATCGCGCCGGTTCTGGTCCTGTTCCAGCGTTCCATCTTCTACAATCGGCTTGCGGGAATTAGCGCGATACGATTCTTTTCGCGCCCCAACGAATTCTATGTCGAGATCATCGTACTTAAAATGAGCGGTTTTGAAATTTTTAAAAACAGTCACTTTTTTCACTCCGAGGTCATTGGCAACCGATTTGGCGAGATCTATCCCGCTGCCTTCGCAAACAATATCGATGTCATTATCAGCCCGGTCCAACAGCAGGTCACGTACATAACCTCCGATTACAAATGCGTTTTCATCCAGCTTATCGGCCTGTCGGGAAATGGATTCAAAAACGGGATGTTTTAAATGGTGAGCCAGATTCATGCGCTTAGCGGATGAGCTTGATTTCTCCATCCAGATGGAGTTTGAGGATGCTTGAAGGTCGATGACTAAGTGTTTCGGACTGCCGTAAATTTACGGTATAATCTACCGCATCCAAAATGTGCTGGTCAATCTGACGGAATGAAAGCGGTGTTGGTTGGCCTCTGAAATTTGCCGAGGTAGAAATCATCGGTTGGTTCAGTTTCGAGATGAGGTTTTTACAGAAGTCATCATGCACGAGGCGAATGGCAATGCTGCCATCTTCGGCACAAACACCTTTGGCAAATCCTTTCCCTTTCGGATAGATAATCGTTAATGGATCCTGCGATACGTCGATCAGATCCCACGCAACGGCCGGAACTTCTTCTACGTGGCGAATCAATCTTGAATCGCGTTCGACGAGGACAATCAATCCCTGATCGTCTTTGCGGTCTTTGATGGCTAGTAATTTTTCTACCGCTTCATCATTGGTGGCATCGCACCCCAATCCCCAAACCGTATCTGTAGGATATAGAATTACTCCTCCGGCTTGTAGCGCCTGAAGCGCATTTTCAATCTGATACTGTTGATTCATTGGAAAAATTGAGCAGTTTTAATTTCTTTTGCGCACCTGAAATGACCTTCCGGACAAGATTTGTAGCCATGTAAACCGCAAGGACGGCAATAAAGTTCTTCTTTGAGTTCTATGATTCGGGCGTTTGAGGATACCGGGCCAAACCCGAAATCGGGCACAGTAGAGCAGAACACCGCACGTACAGGGGCGTTGACTGCGGAGGCAAGATGCAACGGAGCTGAATCGTTCACATAATTCATCTTCGCTTTTTTCATCAATGCTGCAGACTCTAGTAAACTTAGTTTTCCAGCCAATATTGAAATTCGACCATGTTTGCTTGCCTGAGTGATTTTTTCGCAGAACTCTTTATCACCGGAACTTCCCAATAAATAGATGATCTGGTTGGGAGGGAGTGCATTGCAGAGATCGATCCATCCCCGCAGGTGATATTGTTTTGTGAACCAAACGGAAGCCGGAGCGATGCACACAAAATCTCCAGTGACATAAGGGACAATGGCTTTTTCATCCTGTGACGATGGAAAGACCTGTGGTCGTCGCAAGCCTGGATCTTCTTCTAACAATGACAGATTCCGTTGAATTTCATGGGTGCCATCGCCGATGTTGTGTGGTTTGCTGACGGTGAATCCAAACGAAAATGGATTTTTTTTATATCCTATTTTATGACGGGCACCGGACAACAAAGTCAACAACCCTGAAGTAGCAAATCGGTGCAGGTTAAATACTGCATCGAAATTGCCTTTTCGAACTTGCAGGATTAAGCGAAGCAGGTTAGCATATTTGGCGTTTCCTTTGTCCCAGATCAGAACCTCGTGCAACGCGGGATTGTTGTTCAATAGAACTTCGTTCCCCTTGCGTACCAGCATCGAAATTTCGGCTGCAGGGTATTTTTCGTGCAAAGATGCAATCAATGGAGTAGCAAGTATTACATCACCGATAAAGGCGGTCTGTATGATCAAAATCCGATTCATTAAACCGCTACATTGTATATTCTCAGAGCATCATTCAGAGATGTCTTTTTATCGGTGCTTTCTTTTCGGGTTCCGATGATCAGTGCACAGGGAACCTGATATTCACCGGCCGGAAATTTTTTGGTGTACGTTCCGGGAATTACGACCGATCGGGGAGGTATTTCCCCGGTACTTTCTTTTGGTTCCGACCCACTAACATCGACAATTTTGGTTGAGTTGGTCAGTACTACATTTGCTCCCAGCACAGCTTCTTTCCCTACGCGAACGCCTTCTACCACAATACATCTGGATCCGATAAAAGCATTGTCTTCTACAATGACCGGAGCAGCTTGCAATGGCTCCAGCACTCCACCAATACCGACGCCACCACTCAGGTGAACATTTTTTCCGATCTGCGCGCAGGACCCTACGGTTGCCCATGTATCTACCATTGTTCCGGCATCCACATAAGCTCCGATGTTTACGTACGATGGCATCATGATTACGCCCGGCGCAAGATATGACCCGTAGCGGGCTATCGCGTGGGGAACTACCCGAACACCTTTTTCCTGATAGCCATTCTTCAGTTTCATTTTATCGTGAAATTCAAATGGACCCACCTCAATTATTTCCATTTGCTGAATCGGGAAGTAGAGGACAACGGCTTTTTTCACCCATTCGTTCACAATCCAGCCTTCGTTGGTGGGTTCCGCGCAACGCAATTCTCCTCGGTCAAGACGGTCGATAGCTTCCCGGATAGCCGTTTGGGTTTCTGGTTCGCTGAGCAAATCGCGATTTTCCCAGGCAGCTTCAATAATTTCACGCATTACTTCGATGAATTTAGGTGTAAAGATATTTGAATGCACCGAATGAACGACCTTATTCATTCTTTCGTTACTTTGCACAGTGCCCCGCATTATAGCCATAGATTACGGAAAGAAACGTACCGGAATTGCCGCTACAGATGATCTCCAGTTGATCGCCAGTGGCGTCACTACCGTTTCCAGTCCAGACCTGCTGGTTTGGTTAAAAGACTATTGTGCGAAACACGAAGTAATGGCCGCAGTGGTAGGAGATCCGGTAGATCTTCGCGGTGAACCTACAGAAGTCGCAAATCTGGTACATCAGTTCATTCGGGCTTTTGAAAAGCGATTTCCTAAAATTCCTGTGATCAAAGTCGACGAGCGATTTACCTCAAAAATGGCTTTTCAAACCATGATCGATAGTGGTCTGCGACGAAAAGAACGCCGCAGCAAAGCGTTGGTAGATGAAATCAGCGCAACAATTTTACTACAGTCTTATCTCGAAATTAAGGATAAAGTAAAATGAACCGGATCGTATTATTTTTCAGCATTTTAATGGTCAACGCCTGTGGCATCATTTCATGGCCCGATACAGTAGAAACAGGTTTTGAAGATTCTACCCGGCAAAACGATTCATTGTGGATTACGGTTGGGGATCAACATTTCGCGACTTCCGGAAGTATTGATTCTATTGCGTACGAAGGCGAGTACAGTCTCTTTGCGAGTGAAGGGAATCAGGTGGTACTGGAATACCGCCACGAGGAGCCCGAAGCTGATTCCAAGTATTTGCTCACAGTCTGGTGTCGCACATCGGGAAAAACCAATGGTGGGGCCATTGTTGCGTTGGTTCAAAATGAAAATGGGCTGGAAGAAATCGACAGAACAAATACCTCGGCTGAAGCACATAGAGGGTGGGAAAAGCGTGAATTACTCATTCAACTGCCTCCGAATCACGAGGCGAAGGCAGTATATTTTCAATTGGTTAACGAATCGGACGACCCGGTTTGGTTCGATAATTTTGAACTGGAATTTTTGGAGAAGGTCTATTATCCGGAATTCAGCCGTGAAGAAACGATGCAGATCCGGATCAGCGACCCCGACCTTGAAAGATTGCGGGAAATGCGGGTGGAAGCATTCACTACCGGTTATATCGACATCGAAACAGAGGATTGGATTCGGGCAGAAATAGAGTGGAATGATACTATAGTAATGGGAAACCTGGCTTTGAAAGGAGACCAACTATACAACCTTTCAGGGGACAAATGGTCTCTGAAAATTGAGTTGGATGAAGGTACCATCAGAGGAATGAACTACATCACATTTCACCATCCCGGCCTGCGAAATTTTTTGGATGAGTGGCTGTTTCATGAGGTGCTGAAAAAGGAGGGCATTGTTACTTCGGAATACGGCTTTACTCCATTGACATTGAACGGTCGAAGCCTGGGCGTTTATGCTTATGAAGAACGCATGCTCGATGAGCAGTTTGTACTACGCGATACCATTAATTCTATAGGACGTTTTAAGGATTTGGGTTATGTAAAAGCCATGCAGGAAAGGTTGGACAGGGATACCATAATTTCGGAAGACCCCTTTGAAGATGCCGGCATTGATATATATGGAGACGACGCATTCGGAAAAGAGTTGAGCAAGGATTTCAAACAGCAAATGAAAGCCTTCAGAGATTTGGAACCCGATGTGGTTCAATGGTTCGATCGTGATAAGACTGCCCGAATGTTAGCGGTTTGCGACCTGATGGAAGCATATGGAGCACTTCATTGGACCAACATTCGTTTGGTAAGTGACGCCGCTACCGGAAAAGTTGAACTGGTAGGTAACGATGGATTCAGCAGTGGAGCCAGAACGCCGTTTCGAGGTTATGCATTTATGGCCTGGAGCGATAACAACGAAGTTGTAGAAACCGTGCGCTGGAAGGCGATGTATTTAAATTTGTTCAACGATCCGGAATTTCTGCGGGTCTATAAAAAAGAATTGCGACGTCTTTCTACGGAACAGTATCTCAACGTTACAAAACTGAACACCATAGGTGAATTAAAATATTACCAGTCCATTTTGGTGGAGGAGTGGCCTGGATATCGGTTTGACTATTCGCGCCTCTATAACCGGGCCAGAAGTATCATTCCCAAACTGAACGAATTTGAGGAAGGAAATACTGAAAGTACTGTCGATTACCGCTTTGAGCCCGGGAATTAACTATTTGAACAGATAGCTTGCGAAAATCGTAATTTTGCAAAAATTTTTGTGCATGATTTTACCCATTGTTCCGTACGGTGATTTGATTTTAAAGCGAAAGGCAGAGGCGATTGATCCGTCGTATAAAGGGCTGAAAGAATTGATCAGCGACATGTATGAAACGATGTACTCGGCAAGTGGCGTTGGACTGGCGGCACCACAGGTAGGAAAATCGATTCGGTTGTTTGTGGTGGACGGAGCTCCGTTTGCCGAAGATGAGGAAGATGCCGAAGACCTTAAAGATTTTAAAAAGGTTTTCATCAATCCTGAGATTATTGAAGAAAGTGGAAAAGCGTGGGGATTTATTGAAGGATGTTTGAGTATTCCAAATATTCGTGAAGAAGTGATGCGGGAGCCTCAGATCCTTATTCGGTATCAAGACGAAAACTTCGATAACCACGAGGAAAAATTTGAAGGTTATCGTGCAAGAATCATTCAACACGAATACGATCACATTGAAGGCATATTGTTTACCGACCGCATTTCTCCGCTTAGACGAAGAATGTTGCGCGGCAAGCTCAATGACATAACCAAAGGAAAAGCGGATGTTAATTACCGCATGCGCTATCCGACAAAAACCAAATAAATCAGATGAAAATTAAATTCGTATTATTTTTTGCAACAGCAGCATTGATGACTGCTTGTGGCGGAGCATCCCCAGAAGAGCAGCAGGTACAACAGGAGAAGGAAGAACTTTCAACAAAGATCGATTCCCTCGAAAATGTTTTATTCGGTCAGGAGGTCAATGTAGATCGTGAAGTAGCAGCCCAGCTCTTACAATCGTACATTAAGTATACCGACACGTATCCTGCCGATGATCGAAGCGCGGATTATTTGTACAAAGGTGCCGGAATTGCCAGGGGAGTGGGGGTTCATAGCCGCGCGTTGAAAATGTATCAGAAAATACTCTCAGATTATCCTGAATTTGAGAAACAGCCTGAAACGTATTTTCTGATTGCTTTTACCTATGACAATGATCTAAAAGAAATTGACCAGGCTAAATCAGCCTATCAGGAAGTGATTCAGAAATTTCCTGAGCATGAGTTTGCCGAACAATCCAAAGAACGACTTAAAACAATCGATCTGACTGACGAAGAACTGATCGAATTGTTTATGAAACGAAATGCCGAGGCCGAAGCACAAGTAAATTGACATCAAATATTATCAAATGAAAGAGGCGCATCTATCCGGATGCGCCTCTTTTTTTCTTACAAGTTGATCGTCGTTATCTGATGACCACTTTGTGGATGTGCTCTGACCCATTGGATACCAGGCGCAAAATATAAACGCCCTGACTGACGTTAGTGACATCAATCTGGTGAAGCGTGTTTCCGTTCAGCAACTCGTAACTAATTTGTTGCCCGTTCAGATTCAGCAATTGCATGTCAATCGGATCCGCTGTTGACGATTTTACATACAGGATATCGCTGGCAGGATTTGGGAAAAGTTGAAATGGACTTTCTTCCAAATCAGAAATACCAATAGATGTTCCCATATAAGCAAATTCAACATCATCAATATACATGGTTACTATGTCGTTTAAAGAGAAGAAATTCGCAGCGCCAATACCAGTTTCTGTAATTATGATGTTTGCCACCTCGGTGCCATCAATCCACAACGACAGCGTTTCATTATCGAGATTAAAATAGTGTTCTACTTCGAACCACTGATCTACAGGATATTGGAAAGTATCCGGTAGTCCTTCAATCTCGCCAGTTCCGGGTGTATCTCCGGTTTCGTTAAAGAAGACATCGAGCACCCAGGCCACTCCGATTCCACCGTCTTGCTGAATGTTGTAATACGCAGCGGCACTGTCCGGAATATACATGTCCCACTTTAATCGGTATTCTCCTTCGGTACGATCTCCCAACAGTAGTATCATATCCTGTACTCCGCCGTTGAAAATTCCCATGGAATGGAGTCCGCTGCTGGCCACGTCATTCAGTACCATTGCGTCTTCCGCTCCACCGGGTGCGCTCGACCAGGTGTCCCAATGATCGGCATTTTCGGCGGCGAAACTCTCCAGCTGGTATGTTTCGAAATTGTCGCAGATAATCAATTCTTCACCCGGTTCACATTCCGCTTCTTCAACTTCGCCAAAGAATAAATCATCCAGATAATAACGGTTGTCGGCATCTATGGAATAAAAGTTAATGCTCCCTACCGTATAATTGTAAGGCATGGTGTATACCAATTCCTGATTAACGTAAATCGCCATTGTGTCGTTATCCAGATCAATAACGTGCTCGATTAGGAACCATTCTCCTGCCGTGTATGCAAATGACGCAAGAAAGGCATCCGCCTCGTCGGTTATATTCGCAGTTCCAGGCTCCATCGATCCCTGGTTAAAATGGACATTCATGTTCCATCCTTCTCCAGGAATTTGTGTTAGCTGATGATTGTAAAAACCGGTTTTGCCATCGGGAACCATCATCCTCCAGCCAACACGATACGTGCCGGTTGCGTAAGTTGCACCGAGCAACCATAGCATATCCTGAACGCCACCTTCAGAGATTAACAATGAATGAGGAGCACTGGCGAATTCTTCATCAACGACCATTCCTTCAGTTGCTCCTCCTTCAACCATATCCCACGTAACCCAATGATCGGACTGCGCGCTAAGCGCTCCCAATTCGTAATCATCAAAATCATCCAAAATGTTTTGGGCCAGCAAAGAGCCGGGAAGAATCAGCAATGTGGCCATCGATAAAGTGTGTAAAAATTTTTTCATATCAGTTGTTTTATATTGGTTAGGTTTTCTAAATTAAGAATTTAGAAGTTACCTTTTCCTTTTTTCTCGTTTTTATTTATAAACCGGCTCGGTTGTTGGAATACCGAAAACAGAACCTGGACTATGAATAGATTTCGATTCTGTAGTTCCTGATTTCAAAACTTGCCAAATCCCGGTTCCAGAAATACAATTTCAAATGCTGAGCGGCTATTGGAAAGGGGATGGCGAGAGTATGTTCAAGTTCAGACCATTCGTTCAATGGAAATTCAGGAATATCGTTTATTTTAAATGTTCCGTAATAAATTGTGCTGTCATTTGACGAAATGTGTGCAACGAAAAGAACATTTCGTGAACCATTGATTTCCAGATCTTTCTTTTCGAAAAAAATCCTGATGTACTGTTGTTCCAATGAAGTAGGAATCGTACTACCGGGTATGGTTGTCCCCAATGCATATTCGTCATCGACCAGAAATGCTTCATCCTTTTCCAATGGCGTATAGGTGTGCAATAATTGGAGGCCTTCTTTGGAATAGGGTGCCACATCAAAATTTCCTCCCAGCACATCAGCGTAATCGTTTGAAGTTTGAAGAAAAATGTATTTGTATTTCTTCCAGTTCATGCTTGAATGATGCATAATCAAACTGCTGTACTGAAAACTCTGCAGTAAATTGAATGCGATCAGCAAAACTGTAAGTCCTGTAAAAAGAAACCGAAACTTGCGATGATCCTGATTTAGAAAGAAAACAAGCGGAATGGCAAAGATTCCATAAAAGTCAATATACGGCCGGAGTCCAAAACCGGAGGCATAATTCCAACACCACCAAGCGGAAATAAAATAGGTAACCACCATGAAAAATCCAGTGAAATAGAGTGCCGGTCTTTTGAAATTGCGAAACCAGAACCAGATGCCTATCATGCTGAAAAGGACCAGAGGAGTATAAATAAAAAGTCCTTTATTGAAGCTGAAGAGCACTTTAAAGATTTTCGGATCAGAAAAATAGAAGCCTTCATTCGGATAACTGAACAATATCCATTCACCGGACTGCTGCCTCCATGAAATGAGTTGAAGAGCAATGAGTAGGGTTATGATCAAGCAACCAAATAATATTGTGGATTGGAACGTGAGCAATTTTTTAAAACGAACCTTCACCTCAGAAAAGTCTGTTATCAGCGCAGGAATGGCCAGCAGAATGAGCGCGTTGAATGGTCGGATAAGGAACAGCACTCCGAAGATGATCATGACCAACAAAAGATAGTGGCGGCTTAACGTGATAAAAGATTTCCTGATCAACCAGGCAAATCCTGTGATTGCTGCAAATGAATATACATGAGACATGGTTCCAGCCATGATTCCATAGTACAATAAGTTGGTACCGAAAGTGATGGCAATTACCGAAAACCATGAAATGTCTTTCGGAAATTTATAAGACCTCAAAAGACAGAAGAGCGCAACCGCACCAATCATCAAATAAGTCAGCCCGCCAATTCCGGTCATCATTTGAAAGGGATAGGAATAGCCGGATAATTCATAACCCGACAATGTAGCCCAGACACAACCTGCAATAAAAAAAGGAGTTAACAGAATGGCCGTTCCCACCGAATATTTTGTGTAATACTGCCCGTTGTTTTCAACAAGAAAGGATTGATCTTTTTTGGGATATTGATGTTCATGAGGGACAAAATACTCGACCAGATAATGATAATATCCTCTTCCATCCGAGGAAATTACGTTCTCCCATTGTTTGTCCGAAATTCTGAATTCGACAAAAAGGTACACAACCGCGAATAGGGGAATCCCAATGAAAATAAGTTTCCGGATAAGATTTTTTCCGTTCAAAGCAGCTGTTGAAAACTAAAAGTCAGTAGTTCGATGGGGTTGATTCCAAATATACAGAATGGAAACAGGTCGAACTCGGATTCGACGTTTTATTCTCCCAATAGCTTTTGGTGCAATGCAATCATCTGAATGGCTGCAACGGCGCATTCAACACCTTTGTTTCCGTGTTTTCCACCAGATCGGTCAATGGCTTGCTGCCTATTATTGTCTGTCAGAACACCGAAAATAACAGGCAAACTGTAATTGATATTTACTTGTTGAACGCCTTGTGCTACTGCATTACAAACAAATTCAAAATGCCGTGTTTCACCTTGGATAACCGAACCCAGAGCAATTACACCATCTACCTGATCGGATTCGATCAACCATTGTGCGGCGAGAGGTAGTTCGAAACTTCCTGGAACATGGTGTACAATGATATTTGTTTCGGGAACTCCTGCTTCAAGTAAAGTCTCTTGAGCGCCTTTCAGAAGATTATCAGTGATGTCGCGGTTCCATTCAGAAACCACGATTCCTATTTTCATTTTGTCCGCCGCAGGTAAATTAGTGGCGTCGAATGCAGACAGGTTTTTTTCTGAAGTTGCCATCCAGATGGAATTTAAAGTTCATAAAAAAAGCCTGCTTCAGAGCAGGCTTTAAAAAATTTCATTTACCAATTATCCCACAAAAGCCTCAGCACGGGCAATATATTTATCAATGGTAGCTGCCTCAGCAGAATTCGGATATTTCTTTTTGATACTGGTATACAGTTCCAGTGCTTCGTCATAGTTACCCAATTCTTCATGCACGATGGCTGCTTTTTTCATATAAACAGGAGCGGTGAATTGATTCGCCGAATTATTGGCTGCTTTATTAAAATGGGAAAGGGCTTGTTCATAATCACCGAGTTCCACATAACAATCTCCAATGGCACCAATGGCAATCGAACCTGCTATTTCGTCATCCAATTGACCATCCTGAAGGTATTCAATGGCCATTTCGTATTCGCCTTGTTGAAGGTAAATCAAGCCTATGTAATAGTTTGCTAAGGTACCGTAGCGGGTGAGTCCGTAATTTTCGGAGATTTCAATAAAACCGAAATGATTGCCATCACCATAAAGAGCCAAATCCAGCGAGTCTTTTTCAAAATAATACTCTGCTTTCCATATCAGTTCAGACGCTTCCTCTTCCTGAGGAAATAAATACAAACGAGTGAAACCAAAATATCCCGCAAACAACACAAAAATTGCAGCAGCAATGATCGTGAGCGTTTTTTTATTGGATTCGATATAGGCTTCGCTTTTACTGTACGCGCCCTGTACATCGAGAATTGGATCGTCTGATTTTTTCTTAGCCATGGTCAAATTTTAAGCGGCGAAGTTAATTATTTTTTCATTCGGAAGCGAACGACTTTCTCATTCATCGCGCTCCCAAAAATTAAATAATCACCTTAGCGGATAGCTGTCACGCTACCAGTAAATTCCCGGGTTTCGGAATTGGCCAGTGCTCCAATCACTACACGGTATACATACACTTCATTTTGTGCGTAATACTCGTGTTCCGGTTCGCCACCATCCCATTTTAGGGTAGGATCAGCACTTTCGAATACAATCTCACCATTGCGGTTAAAAATCTGCAACAGAAAGTTATCCGGGTCAATATCCCTTCCTTCAACAAAAAACAAATCATTGATCCCATCGCCATTCGGAGTAAAGGCAGACGGAATATAGACTACAAAATTTTCTCTTACTTCATAGACTCTGCATAGCTGATCCTCGCACCCAAAATCGTCTGAAATTGTCAGACAAAGTGGATATTCACCCGCAATGCCTTCGAAATCGATGGTGACATGCTCGGAATCAAAGTGTCCCATCGTTTCAAAGTCCCATTCATACTGCGTGGCCCCGGAACTTTGATTGTGAAATTGAACAGGTCCATCATAAACGCTGGCTATGGTCGGAACAGCAGTGAATGTCGCAAACGGTTTGGGTAGAACTGTTAATTCCTGAATCTGAATGCTGTCACAGCCACGTTCGGATTGATGCACGACTTCATAAATTCCGCTGGTGGTTACTACAGTTCCATTGGATAGAACATAATTTTCTCCGGCGCAAATGCTGTCAACTACAGTAAAATGATAGGTCGGAAACACGGCCAGATCAATAAGGTAAAGAGTGTCGCAATTGTCGCTTCCTACCATCATTTCATAAGCGCCAGGCACACCGGTTGAGGTTCCATCCGGTAATGTATATGTTTCATTGTCGCAAATATCAACCGACAGATCTATGGTAATGAGATCCTGAACTTCCAGGATGGTGGTTATGACGCTATCACAGCCATCGATGGTGTTCAACGTAACCGTATATTCTCCGGAGACATATTCCACTGATCCATCCGGAAGTGTGTAGCCACCATCTCCACAAATAGCTGCACCTTCTGTCATATCGTATATCGGATAAACCTCCAGCTCAAAATGAATGATGCTATCACATCCGTTGGTGGTTTGTAATTCTACGATATAGTTTCCAGCAACATTGACATCTGTACCATCGGGGAGCGTATAGGAACTGCCATCACAAATTGCGATTTCTTCGTCAATTTCATATACCGGCCATATTTCAAGTTCAGTGGAAACAAGCGAATCACACCCCAATTGCGAAATCAACATAACGTCATAAATTCCCGCGGTGTTGACCTCTGAACCATCCGGCAATTCATAGGTTTCTCCATCACATATTCCGATCTGCAAATTTGTTACCGGAATGTCTACTACAGTCAAGTCAACGTTGATGATGCTATCGCAGCCAAGTGAAGTGACATACTCGAAAATGTATAAACCTGAATCAAATTCATTGCTTCCATCCGGCATTTCATAACTGTCTCCCAAACATATTTCAACTTCTGTATCCACAGTAATTTCGCTGGATACAGATACTGTAACATCCAGGTTAACACTTTGGCCTCCGCAGGCATCGGCAACTTCAACCGAATATGTGGTTGTGGAAAAAGGTATTACATCGATGGAAGGAGTAGTAGCTCCATTGCTCCATAGGTAGGAGTATGGTCCAGACTCACTGCCAGTATCGTTAAATACTTCGAGCGTGACTTCTGTTCCCGTGCAGATGGATAAGTCTTCAGTTATTTCAGCGGAGAGCTCGCCATTGTCAAGAATATTCAAAATCGCTTCCGGCGCTTCATCGCAAGTACAGACATCTGGAAAAGTTAAAATGATATTCTCGAGGCCTTCGGAAATTCCGTCCAAATATGCTTCAATATTAACAATTACAGTGTCCTGACCGGGTTCAAAAGTAACGAAGTTGTCAATGTTTCCATAGTCTTCACCCATTTCGGCACTTCCACCAATGTCAAAATTAAAGACCGTAGGTTCGGTGATCGTGGGCCCCTGGTTGATGAACATGAAATATCCATCCTCACAACCTTCCAGCGCATCAACGGTGGCATTTGATGTTCCCGGAACCACTTCTACTTCGAGACCGGAAGTGAAACTTCCTGCTTTTAGAAACACTGCAGAATCATAGCTCCAATCACCACCATCGCCAATAGCGAGTTTAATATGGTAGGTTTGACATGGCTCAAGAACAAGCTCCACAGTGAAAACCGTTGTATAACCACTGTATGCAATCTCCTGTCCCTCCGGAGAAATATTGTCATTGTAATAGATGTTGTAGTCTGCATAATTCGGATCCATATCCAGACACGGGGTTTCGTCGCCAAACCCACTGGGAAACCCCTGATTTACACTGTTGATAGAAACCGGGGTCGTTGTGCCCGGAACAAGTGCGACGTTGGTGCCCGGAGCGTAACCCGGACCGGAGATAAAAAATCCAAACGCATCATTTACGGTGCTACAAGTAAAACTTTCATATTCTTCTGAGGCGAATACGTATTCGAAGCTCACAAAGTCTGTTGGTGATTCAAAATCAAATTCAATAATGGCGGCATCATTGGTGGTAATACCGCTTAGTAAGTTATCCAGATCGGCATCCCCCGGATTGCTGTGACTGGTGGAGGAAAATATACCCTCAGGTCCCGGAGCATCGACAGCATTGCCGGTGCTGAGAATGACTCCTTCAGCAAATCCCAGAGTATTTCCTCCACTAAAATTACCGAAAGCTCCGGGGGCTCCGGTCCAAGTGATGTTGGAAGCCTCTACACAGGATCCGAGCAGAACATCTGTTACCAATTCGTCAATCGAATAAGTAGAGCTGGAGACCATGATGGGGCCACCACCCCCACCTCCGGGGTCGCAATTGTCATATGCGGATTGACATATACCATCCCATGCATTGTTGCAACAAAACGCATCATTTGCAATTACTGTTTGTACGCATGGATCATTGATGGGGTATGGTATCACAGCGGTGCATTGTGAAAATAAGTCATTTCCTCCTATCCAAAACAGGATTAACGCGGTCAATATATTGATCGAAAATTTCTGATTCATAAATTTGATGTAGATGGCAAAGCGATACCGTAGCTATTTAATAGCAACCCTCCCGCTAATTTTATTTCTTTAATCTGACCAGATTTCGTTGAGTTAGTTGCCCGTGAAAATCTCACTTTTTTAAATGTTGTGCAAACCGGAACATTCCGGTTATCTTTAATCAGATTAAATCAATTAATTGGTTATAAGAGACAGTTTAGAGTATTACTGTCCGGCATTAGCGGAGAACCGTAACTTTTCCCAAGATTTCACGACTGTCAATAACTGATTTTGCGTTCACTTCAACGCGGTAGATGTACACATTGTCCTGTGAATAATGTTCATCACCCTGGCTTCCACCATCCCATTTTTCGAATGGATCATCGGTTTCAAAAACCAGTTCTCCGGTTCTGTTGAAAATCTGAAGTTTAAACCGATCCGGATCAATGTCCTTTCCTTTAACATAAAACAGATCGTTGATGCCATCTCCATTTGGTGAAAACGCATTCGGAATAAAAACTGCAAAATCTTCCCGTACTTCATACTCAAAACAATAGATATCGCTGCATCCGTATGAGTTCCATGTAAAAAGACATATGGGGTAGAAACCGGAAATGTCTCCGAATTCAATCACTGGATTTTCTTCTTGTGTGATGCCGTAGATTCCGAAATCCCATTCCAGGGAATCGGTGTTGGTACTTTCATTAAAGAATTGCACCGGACCATCATAAATACTGGCAAAGCGCTGGGAGACATTGTATCTTGAATCCGGCGAAGGAAAAACGGTTACACTATATACCAATGTACTGTCGCAACCACCGGAATTCAGGAAATGATCACTGAAAATTCCGGCAGAAGAGATGATTTGCCCGCCACTTGTTACAAACTGATCGCCATCGCAGAAACTAACTTCTGTTGTATCGCTGTAGGCCTCATGATAATAGATTTGAAGATGTACGAGAGAATCACAACCGTAGATAGTATTGTAATCAAGATCAAAAGCGACATCTTCAGTAACCGGGTCACCGAAAGGATCCAACGGATTGTCGTTGTCGCAAACGTGCCATACTACATCCAGATCATAATCGGGCCGAACAAACAGATTTATGTTGATGATGCTGTCGCACCCATTGACGGTTGTATAAGGCTGTTCGTAACTACCTGTTTCACCAACAGTTGTTCCGTCCGGCAAAGTGAAAGATTCGCCGTTGCAAATATTTTCAGTAAACGTAAATTCATAAACCGGAAAAATTTCAAGATCCACATTAATGATACTGTCACAACCGTCGGAAGAATTAAAGTTTACAGTATGAATGCCGGAAGTACCAACAGAAGTACCATCGGGTAATTCGTAATTTTCTCCGCTGCAGATAGCGGCTTCTATGGTTGAATTATATGTAGGATGAACATCCAATTCTACCTGAAAAAGCGTATCACACCCTCCTGCAGAGCCGATTAAAACGTCATAAGAGCCGGCTGCGTCTACTATAGATCCATCGGGAAGCGTATAATTCTCATTTTCGCAAAATGCACCTTGTACAGGGACTATAATGGTTTCTTGTACCGTCAGATCAACATGAATAACACTATCACAACCCTGTATGGTGCTGAAATCAAAAGTGTAAAATCCTTCTGTGTTCTCTTCGCTTCCGTCGGGCATGGTATAAACCTGTGAGTCACAAATGGATGATTCAATTGTTTCTTCGTATACCGGATGAAAAGTCAGGTCGAATGTAATGATGCTATCACAACCGGCTTCGGTGGTAAGATTTACTGTGTAAGATCCGGAAGTAGTAACGCTTGTGCCATCAGGGAGGTCGAACGATTCGCCATCACAAAGCTCTGCAGATACCTCGAAGTCATAGACAGGATGAACCGATAATTCCGTGATCACAAGAGAGTCACATCCAGATATGGAAGTAAACATATTCTGGTACATTCCGGTTTGGTCGACCACTTCACCATCAGGGAGGGTATAACTTTCGCCATCGCAAATGTCAGCTTCGGTAGTGGTTTCAAAACTGGCATCGATGACAGATATGGTCACATCATCGGTATTGGTACACCCGTCGACATCCGTTACTTGCAGTGTATAGGTGGTGGTGCCGTCGGGAGAGGCCAAAGGATCATCAAGCGTTGCATCATCGAGTGTTTCGGTGGGTGTCCAACTGTAACCGATGGCGTCATTGCTACTACCATTTAAATTGACCGTTGTGCCGGGGCAGATTTCCATATCTTCTCCTGCATCTACATCGGGGAGTGGTAGTACAGTTGCCGTAACTTCCGCAATATTGGTGCAACCATTTGCGTCAGTTCCGGTGATTGTATAGTCAGTAGTCGTTAAAGGACTTGCCATTATAACAGCACCGGATATCGTATCCAACCCGGTATCCGGACTCCAGGAATAGGACACGCCGCCACTTGCTGTAATCTCAACAGAACCATCAGGACAAAGTTCAGGGTTGGCAGGAGAGAAAGTGATATCCGGTGGATCCAACACCGTTACAGTAACGGCAGTGTCTGCGGTGCAATCACCGGAAGTGCCCGTGACAATATAGGTTTGAGTACTTGCTGGATCTGCTGATACTGTAGAACCGGAAGTGTTATCCAAGCCATCCGCGGGACTCCAGACATAACTACCCGCTCCACTGGCCGTTAAATCTACGGATTCACCGGGGCAAATTTGAGGTGCAGAGGGTGTAATTTCAATTACAGGGTCTGGAAGTACGGTGATTGTGACCGAAATGGTATCGCTGCAATCCAC
>CAZJLZ010000395.1:0-4037 GCA_964546775.1 uncultured Cryomorphaceae bacterium
GATTGCCCAGTACTTCGTATGCACGCTTTATTTCCACAAATCGTCGGGCTGAATCGGGATGCGGGTGATGATCGGGGTGGCTGGCCCTGGCAAGAGCACGAAAGGCTCTTTTGATATCCGCCTGAGGAGCGCTTCTTGATACACCGAGTGTTTGGTAGTGGTTGGTCATGCGTTCGCCGAATGGTGATTAAAGCTTTGTTTCAGCATTTCAATAGCAGATATATTTTACCTGGGCGGTAAATCAGAACGATACCTTGTTTTGACTAATTTGGCAAAACGATTTTGAAACTAAATCAATACAAATGAAACCAATATTTATCCAAATGAAAACCCAATTATTTTGTGCTGTCGGGTGCTTTGCTGTTTTGTTCGTTTTCAGCACGTGTGCAACGGCGCAAACGGACCTTCCATATTACACAGGATTTGATAACGCAACCCAACAACAGGGTTGGACGCAGTATCGAACTGGTGACGAAGGCGATTTCAATGAATGGTATTATGTTACAATAAACACATTTTCAGCGCCGCAATCGCTTTATCACAATTATCCTGTTGGCGGTAGCGAAGTCACCGATGACTGGTATGTGTCCCCTGCCTTTGATTTTAGCGGAGGCGGTATGATCGATTCGCTGAGGTATCATTTTTCCGGTTTTGGAACACCATTTGGTATTGATACGGTGGGTATATACTTATTAAACGGAGCTCAGGATCCGGAAATCGCTTCGCGTTCATTGTTGTTTTCGTTTCATGATACTACCTACGTGAATGACAACGTTTGGCGAAAACTTGAAAATGTGGAAATTCCTGCAACGAGCGGGGAAAGCTACATTGCCTTTCGTTATACTACCGTCGTCAATTGGTTGGACGTAAGGTTTGATAACCTGGCCATTTCAGGAAATTCAGACGTAGGGATTGATCAACCCGGATGGAATGAAAATGTACTTACCGTATTTCCGAATCCCGCAAAAGATTACGCAACCCTGTCTTTCTCTGAAAATATTGTGATTTCCAGAACAGAGCTCATTGGAATGACCGGAAAAGTGATCCGTACTTATCCCGGAAATAGTTATGTTCTTGATTTTAGCGAAGTCACTTCCGGCCAGTATGTCTTAAAAGTGTTTTCCGAAAGGGGAGTAATCGTCCATAAAATTCTAATAGAATAGAGTTGTGACCCATTTGAAACTCTTCTTTTTACTCGCCATTTTCGCTACTCCGGTATGTTCGCAGAACACCGGCAGCCTATACATCGACGCCGCGAAAGAAAAGCTGAAAAACGCAAAGGCGTATACATTGGAGGTGGCAGACTTGATGCCTGCCGAGTATTACATTTATTCACCAACGGCTGAGCAAATGACTTTTGCCGAACAGTTGATTCACCTTTCTTCCAACCTCCGGCGACTGAGCTTTAAAGTCAGCGGAAAACAACCTCCGCCGGCAAAACTGGACGCAGAGCTTACTGAAAAAGCGGAGATTCGCGAGGTTCTGGAAGAATCGTATGAATATGCGTTAGCCGTAATGGAAGAATTCGATCCCGAACAACTGGCGGATACAGTTGATTTTTTCGCCGGACCGAAATCAAAACTACAGATCATCAACCTGATCAACGATCATCAATCCCACCACCGTGGACAATTGATGGTTTATCTGAGATTGAAAGGAATATTACCACCGCGATATGTGGGTTGGTAAGTAAAATCCAAAACTGGATATGAAACAGGCTAAATTTTCTTCGCGGAGCAGAATCAAAAGTTTCCGATTTGCTTTAAAAGGCCTTGCTGCATTGTTTTGATACGAACACAATGCAGGAATACATCTTGCCGCAGCAGTTGGCGCAACATCTTTGGGATTTATTTTTCAAATCGGTCGCCACGAATGGCTTGCATTGGTGATTGTAATCGGAGTTGTATTTCTTGCGGAACTGTTCAACTCAGCTATTGAAAAACTGGCGGATGTAATAGATCCCGAATGGAATGATAAGATCGGTGTCGTAAAAGATTTGGCTGCCGGAGCTGTATTGGTATCAGCGGTCGTTTCGGTTGTTGTAGGAGCCATCATTTTTCTCCCGGAGATTGCCGGGATATGGTGATGTCGCAATCAGCCCTTCAAATTGTCAGATATACCCGTGACATTCGGTGAAATAAAGCGGTATCTTCGAATGGTAGGAATTCACCGAAATACAATTGATTATGTTTAAGAGCAGCAAAGTATTCAGCGGGTTTTCTGTCGATGACCTGGATCAAGCAAAAGAATTTTATCAAAATGTGCTGGGTTTGATGGTGGAACGAGATGAAATGGGATTTCTCGAACTGCACACCCACGGCAACAATCCAATCGTTATTTACCCCAAACCCGATCACCAACCTGCTACTTTTACTATTTTGAATTTTCCGGTTGATGATATTGATGCTGCCGTGAGCGCTCTGAATCAAAAAGGGATTGATTGCCTCCAATATACCGGCCAGTTACAAACGGATGCGAATGGAATCTGCAGAGGAAGCCGCGAAGATGGAACGCCGCACATAGCCTGGTTTAAAGATCCTGCGGGAAATATTTTATCGGTTCTGGAAATCCAACAGCAGCTCGCATAGTTATATTTTAACTCGAGAATGCAGTAATGGCAACAGCAAAAGATGTGAACGCGTATATCGCCGGATTTCCCGAGAACGTGCAGGTAAAACTCCAGCATATACGGTCAACTATTCAGGAACTGGTCCCGGAAGCCGAAGAAGCCATCAGCTACGGGATACCAACCTTCAATCTGAATAAGCGTTATCTGATTTATTTCGCTGCGTATAAAAATCATCTCAGCATTTATCCGGCACCCGTCGGAAACCCTGATTTTGCGGAAGATTTTGAGTCGTATAAAACCGGCAAGGGAACCGTGCAGTTTCCGTTGTCGCAGCCCGTTCCGATAGATATTGTGAAAAAGATTGTGCGTTTTCGGATCGCGGAAAACAAAAGGAAAAGTGTTGAAACGAGAACGTATTAGTTCGAAGTTCGAACATTGTGACAGTGGTTGATGTTTGAGTGGAAATCGCAAACAAATGGACAACGATCTCCTTCAATTATCCAAAGAAGAGCTCATAGCAGAAGTCAAAAAGCTGCGTACCGGCATCCGCGCCCACCGCGATAGCACTAAACACGCTTTGTGTTGGCACCACCCTCAATTATGGAACTTATTACCGGAAAAGACCGAACCCGAAATTGCTGTTCCCGAATGGCCTCACTTTCTGCGAGGTTGTCTTCATTACCGCGAATCGCTCGATCGGCAAGCGCCCGATGCTCCGCGTATAGAAGAAGAATTGAAATAATCCTGCTTACTGAAAATTTTCAAAGCGATCAGCTTCATGCCAGATTATAATCTCAACTTTATGCAGGAATTTTATCAATAAGATCCATACGTTTCCAATGGCGATGTTTCAAAATGGCTTTCATGAAACTTTCGGCAAACGCTTTTGGGTCGGTATTTTTTACATCAGTCACCAAACCATGATCTTCGATTAGATCACCGTCACTCACCGACAACTCACCTGAACGGCTTCTTAGATATTCCAGTAGTAAAACCGCTTCACCAGTTGCAGCAATGGGTTTACAGTGAACAAACGCTTCATGGATGAATTGCAACACAAAGCCCTGATCTTTCTGTTTGTGTACACTTTTTTCTCCCCCGGGGATAAAAATCGCATCAAAAACAACAGAGTCTGCAGTACTTGCTGATTCATCTGTTTCCAGTTTTTCACCGGTGTTGCTGGTAACTTCTCCATGAAATTTGGACACAATCTTAGGCATGGCCTGATTTTGTTTCAGCATTTCCTGTACCGCCTTAACTGCGATAAAATCAAATCCGTCTTCTACGAGAATGGCTATTTTTCTGCCTTTGATCGAATTTCCGTTGAGGTTTTCCATACTCAGCGCCGGAGAGCGGTCTACACTTTTTTCACCTTTTCGTCGAGGCAATGCGTCACGGGCAGCTTCTTTTATTTTGTTGTCATCGGTAGGTTTATCCGCACCAATTCCTGCTGCAATTTCAGCGGCCA
>CAZJLZ010000396.1:0-4723 GCA_964546775.1 uncultured Cryomorphaceae bacterium
GCTTCTGTTTCTTCAAAGTTTCGCTCGGCCTTGGGTTTGAACGTGGTGAGCTTGGCCCCAAACAGTACCCCTTTCACCATTTTTTCGATCACCACCGTAATGGCCTGGTGGACTTTCTCGGGAATGATGCGGTTCCACTGCCGTTGGGCCAACGCCGCAATGGCATTGACAACCGAGGGTTTTTTCTGCACCTCGGCTTGCCAGATAAGCATCTCGCGGTAGGCGTGTTTTTCGAAAGGCGTGTGCATCTTGGTTTTCGCTTTTTTTTCCGCTTGTACGTCGCTCCCGCGCGAATCCTTTCGCGTGGGCTGACTACCTATTTCTTTCCTTACATTTCATCCAACTAAAATAACGTTTTCCAGTAGGCCGGATTCACCCGCATAATCCAGCGCACTGCTGTAGAGGTAATGATGTGGTTCGGCTACGAAACCCGCTTCTACCGGATTTTGGTGGATGTAGTCTATTTTTTCATCGATTACCGCATTGCTCCACAGTTCTATTGGTTTGTTGTCATGCCTCCAGAATTGATGATGCTTTACATTGGATGATTTTTCGGCTGCCAAACTGAAATGCTCCAACATCCAAACTTTTCTGCTTTCTTGCGGATGCACTTTTATAGCTTCAACTATCCTTACGCTGGTGAATCGTTTCATATCGCCCAACACTGCGTCTGGTTTTTGTGTACCTGTAGTTCTGAACACCATATGGACATGATTGGTCATAATACACCAGGCAAAGATTTCCATTCCTTTTTCGTTCTGACAAAACCGCAGGCTATCGAGTACAATGTCGCGGTAATCGCGCCGACTAAAGACATCGATCCAATCGGTTACCGCAAAACTCACGAAATAGACGCCTTTCGGATTGTGAAATTTATGGCTCCTTGACATGAGATTGAGATTACTGTTTATGAATTAACTGTTTAAAGTTAAGGAATTCAGAAATCTACAGTAGATCTGTCATTACCACGCGAAAGGATTCGCGCGGTAGCGGGGGTTTTTCGAAAGGCGTGTGCATCCGGGTTTTTCATTTCTCAGGACCAGAAAAGTAAGAAAACTTCAAGGCTGATTACGCATTCACTGAGAAACTACTTTTATTCCATGCGGATGGATGGGCTTCGCCGAATTTCATTTCGCGCGGGAGCGCGGGGTGCTGGATATGCACGCTAGTGGGCAATCATTTCAATTCAAGCACTAACGCACAACGAATTCCTTTTGAACGATCCCATTACCGGTTTCCAACAAGAGAAAATATACGCCAGGCTCAAATCCGCGAATATCTATTGCAGTACCCGGTTGATACACCCCTTGTTTCACGCTTTGCCCAGCAATATTTACTACCGAATAACCGGATTGCGGGAACCCCGGCGCTTCCAAGAGGATATACTCCTGGGCGGGAACGGGGTAGAGTTTGACCTGTTCATTTTCTCTCTCCGCGACGTGCGTGATGGTCTCTAGTTCGCCATACATGTACATAATTTTCAGGCTATCAGGTTCTACATAGGTCAGGTGAAAACCATCCTGATAAACCACGTGGGGCGCATCGCGACTTACATCATCCTCGAAAAGGGGCATTCCCGAAGCAGCACCGAGGCCATTAGTGCCAACGGCCCAATTCAACGACGGTGAACCCGCGAAAGATTTTTCCCAAACCGCACAAAGCGTTTCGCCGCCGAAGGCGATGGTGGGGTTGAAATATACGCCTGTTGTATTCAGGATCTCCACATAGTTGGTTGTAATGCCATCGTCAATGGTGCAATTCGCGTAGCGGATGACGTCGGCGTCTTCAATACTGGGCCACACCACGTGCAGCGTATTGCCGTCCACCACTGCTTCCGGTTCTTCGAGGTTGACCCACGCTCCATAATTTTCAAGCCCGCTGATATCTACGGGAGGCGAAAAGCTCGCACCGTCGTCGGTAGAAAGTGCTGCATAAACCTTGTAAACTTCTGAAACATCTAGCTGCGTCCACAGCACAACATGCGTGTTACCATCGATGGCAATAAACGGGGGTGATGCAATGGTGCCGGGAACATCGCCGTAGGCATCAACAAAGGATGTATACGAAACGCCACCATTCACCGAGCACAACTCGCCAATATCCTTCGCTGTTCCGACATTGCGGATCACAGAAACATGAGGGTCTCCCTCTCCATCAATGGCCAAATTGGCTTTGGAGGCAGTCGTTCCGTTCAGAAACTCATCTGCCAGCACCTCGGCCTCCCAACTCACCCCTCCGTCCAAACTGCGCCTGGTTTGTACGACTTGATTGCCGGACCCGCTCTTTTTGTAAACGACAAAGACGTTTTCGTCCTGCGCCGCAATGTTGGGCCCGTAGTTGTTCAAAGCCAGGATTTGATCGCCGATATTCAGGATTTCCGGGGCAGAAAACGAATTTTCTCCTTCTTCGGGATCCATTCGGGCAAAGGCACAATCCACGCTAAAACCAGAAAGTGCTGCCCAAACTATGTTCACTGCACCAGATTGGGTGACCGCAACGCGCGGCCGCGGAGGAATAGAAAGTTCCACGATGTCTGCCAATTCGTATGTAGCAACCTCAATGGGCTCGGACCAGGTGATTTCTTGCGAAAAGGCGTTACCGCCCACCAAGCCGGAAAGCAATAAAAGGATGAAGGGTTTCATAGTGAGAGTTTTGATAAAGATCGTGATTTATTGGTTCAAATCACTATAGTGGCGCCGATTAAAGACATCGATCCAATCGGTTACCGCAAAACTCACGAAATAGATGCCTTTCGGATTGTGAAATTTATGTCTTCTTGACATAAGTTTGAGATTACTGTTTGTGGACTAACTGTTTAAAGTTACGCAATTCAGAAATCTACAGTAAATCTGTCATTACCATGTGGAAGGATTGGCTTCGCCGAATTACATTTCGCGCGGTAGCGGGGGCCCCGAACAGTACCCCTTTCACCATTTTTTCGATCACCACCGTAATGGCCCCGTGGACTTACTCGGGAATGATGCGGTTCCAATGCTTCTGGACAAACACCGCTGCACGATTGGTGAACGAAGGCTTCTTCTGCACTTCGGCTTGCCAGATAAGCAATTCGCGGTAGGCGTGTTTTTCGAAAGGCGTGTGCATCAGGGGTTTTTCATATCGCTTGTTCAAAAAGTAATAAAAAAGCGGGGATGAAACGGGATAAAATAGCACGAGTCATAGACGCACGCTAGTGGCTGTTTGGTGAAGCTTTAATTCTGCGATAACCTTATGACTCTTTCAAGAAACTCCCGTCGTGTAGACTCTTGACCAAGAATTGTGTTATCAAAACTATTGTGGAGCAATACCGGGAAATTAAAGTCGATCGAATGTACGGCTCCTGCAAGTATAATCGGAAACGAATTGACTTTGAGGTTGCTGCATCTATTATTGATATGTTCGCGAAATTGATGCATTTCTTCTCGGTATTCGGCTGCTGCTGCTGCAATTCGATTGATTAGTTCCACTTCACTCTGCAGAATTGTGCAGTGGAAAGTCGTGCCATTAACTGAATTCAAATGTTCATTCATCCAAGTGGTGATTAGGGTTGACCTGTAATTTCCCAAAGTGAAATCCTTGTTTGCAACCCACTCCAAAATTCCGCTGTCTTTTGGTGATAAATCCTCTTCGTATATGTCATTCCCTTCACAGAGATTCAAAATGTTGTGTCTTACTCTTCCATCTGCACCACAGATGGTATAGCCGTCCGTTTCACTGAAGATTCTTGTGTTCGCTAGTGGATGGGCGGTTGGCATTCTATGGTTCTCATAAACGATTATTGAATCAGTATAATTACCCTCCACGAAAAAATGAGGGCTTAATCCTTTAACGCGGAGGTGAGGCACAAGCGCATTCATAAGTATTCGATATGAGGATTCCAATTCTTGATCAATTAGTTGCCCATCACCATGTCTGATCCCGATAAACAATCCAGAATCTTCATTATCAAACCCTTTAAAGGGTAGCGAAGAATTATCTTGAAAGAACTTTGAAAGTGATGATATGGTATTGTCGCTTGGAACTTGAAACTGGACTTCGAAAGGCATAATAAGATAGATTAATGATTTAGATGTTGATGCGGTTTAGTGAGGTGGAATTCGCCAAAGGGCATTTTGCGCGGTAGCAGGGGACCAGTGCGGGATGATTTAATCCTGGAATTCAACCTTCTCAACAACTGAAAACCCTTTCGTTTTACTGAAATTCATATTGTGAATAAAATTTTGCATGCTGTCAGAAGGATCAATTGATTCCAAATTCAAACTATCAATCGTCTGCGGAATAAAAATTACAGATAAAATTGGTTGTTCTTCGAGATGGCCCGTTTTAGTATTTACAACTTTTGCAAGAGCACTAATCCGAACATTGTCTATTGGCAAGTAGGCAAACATTTCTCTTGCAACGCGAATAGTAACACTACAAACATGATCCTGATATAGTTCATTGAATCTTGAGATAGGCATATTCTTCTTTGAAAGTTTACCTGTTGCAGTTAGCTTCAATTCAAAGTCAGGTATTACTTCCGTACTATTTACGTGTATATCAATGTCAGCACTATTGTGGTCTATTTTAAAACTAATATGGGTTCCTAATTCTCCAATATCTGAAAACGGATTAAAATAGTTGAGGGCTTGTTTGTAAGAATCAGGTTCCTTATTCCTAATTCCAGCACTAATTTCTTGAAGTTCTTGCCAATTAGTTAATTCATCTAGATATGATTTATAGGTTA
>CAZJLZ010000397.1:0-3685 GCA_964546775.1 uncultured Cryomorphaceae bacterium
GTGTCTGGAAATGGCCGGAAGAATTATGAAGAATTCATCCCGGGCAATTGAAGGAGCCATTCGTTCGGTGAATGCATTTTACGAATCCGGAACCGATGGTTTTGCTACAGAAATTGATGAATTCGGAAAGTGCTTCGGAACAACAGATTTCAGAGAAGGCACCAGTGCTTTTCTCGAAAAACGGAAACCCGATTTTTCAGGAAAATGAAACTAACCCCCGACAACAACCCTTTGTTACACTGTGCTAAAATTGCCCATGTCGCCGCTTAGAAAATTGGCGGGTCAGACCGCTATTTACGGCGTAAGCAGCATAGTCGGTCGGCTGTTGAACTATTTCCTCGTTCCTTTTTACACCCGTATTTTCTCACGCGAGCAATTCGGGGTAGTTACAGAAATGTATGCCTACGTGGCATTTCTGGTCGTGATCCTTACATACGGTATGGAAACGGCATTTTTCCGGTACAGCTCAAAAACCGGAAAGCCGCTCAACGTCTATTCGACGATTCTGATTTCAATCATCAGCACCTCGGCGCTGTTTATTTTCATGTGCGCTATGTTCTCTATTCCGTTGGGCAACCTGCTCGGATATCCAAATCACACGGAGTACGTCATCTGGTTCGCGATCATCGTCGGCCTCGACGCGATTTCGGCCATACCGCTGGCTTATCTTCGTCATCAAAACAGGGCGAAACGTTTTTTGGTTGTCAACATGGCCAATGTGCTGGTGAACATCGGTCTCAACATATTTTTTCTGGTGTATTGCAAAGAACATTTCGAAAACTACGGAGCTCAGTCTAACTGGCTGGTACAACTCTGTTACAATCCGGAGATAGGAGTTGGGTATGTGTTCATTTCGAATCTGGTAGCCAGCATTGTAAAGATACTACTACTCTCTCCCCAATTATTGGCAGCGCGTTTAAAATACGAATGGAGCCTGATGAAAGGTATGCTGAAATATGCATTGCCCCTCATGATCCTGGGATTGGCCGGAATTGTCAATGAAACCATCGACCGGGTACTGCTCAAGCACCTGATTGATCTGCCAAAAGAAGAAGCGTTGGCACAGCTCGGAATTTATGGCGCCTGCTATAAAGTTGCCATCATCATGAGTCTCGGAATTCAGGCTTTCCGGTATGCCGCTGAACCTTTCTTTTTTGCGCAGGAAAAAGACAAGAATGCTGCCCGAACCTATGCCAGTGTAATGCGATACTTTGTTATTCTAATGGCATTTCTATTCCTGACCATTGTGTTGTTCATTGATGTGGTGATGCTTTTTATCGGTCCGGAATTCCGCGAAGGACAAAAAGTCGTTCCGATTCTTTTGGTGGCGTACATGTTTTACGGAGTGGTTTTCAACCTTTCCTTTTGGTTTAAACTGAGTGAACGCACCACGTGGGGAGCAGCTATTTCCATTTTCGGAGCCGTTATAACTATTGTGCTCAATGTTTGGCTCATTCCGATCATCGGTTATATGGGATCTGCCTGGGCTACTTTGGCTTCGTATGCTGCCATGATGATCATTTCCTACTTTCTCGGAAAGCGTTTTTACCCGATTCCGTACGACCTGAAACGCATCTTCTTTTATTTCGCCATAGCATTGGGCATCTATTTTCTGGCTCAGTATATCCAACCGGAATCAGGTTGGCTCAGATATGTTGCTGCCATCGGATTAATGATCGGATTCGCAGGAGCTGTTTGGGTTTCAGAAAGCCGAAAAAAACCGCTACTTTCGCAGGATTCAAAGCTTTCGGACTGATATGCAGATCAAAGTAATTAACCGCTCTAAGCATCCTTTGCCCCAATACGAAACGGGTCAGTCGGCCGGAATGGATTTGCGCGCCAATCTTTCAGAACCGGCAACATTGCAACCCTTGGAACGCGCTCTGATTCCTACCGGTTTGTTCATGGCCCTTCCAAACGGATTCGAGGCTCAGGTCCGACCCCGAAGCGGGCTTGCTGCCAAAAACGGAATCACTGTACTGAATACTCCGGGAACCATTGATGCAGATTACAGGGGTGAAGTAAAGGTTATTCTCATTAACTTGTCGGATGAAGCATTTGCCATTGAAGACGGCACTCGTGTCGCTCAATTGGTAATTGCCCCGGTAACCAGAGCCGAGTGGGAGGTCGTTGAAAAACTCGAAACTTCAGACCGAGGATCCGGAGGATTTGGCAGTACCGGCAAACATTAGGCGCATGAATTTATCACAGAAACTGCAGCTCGAACCAGTTGCCGAAGTTTATACAGTAAAAATCCAGGCATGAAATTGATCATTCCAATGGCGGGCATGGGTAAGAGAATGCGCCCACACACATTGACGGTTCCAAAACCTTTGATACCTGTCGGGGGAAAAGCAATTGTCCAGCATCTTGTCGAAGACATTGCGAAGGTTTGTCCGGAACCCATCACAGAGGTAAATTTTGTTACTGGCAGATTTGGCGATAGCGTAGAAAGAATGTTGAAGGAAATTGCGGATGAAATCGGTGCAGAAGGCAAAATTTCCTATCAGGACAAGGCTCTGGGAACCGCCCATGCTATATTGTGTGCTTCAGATTCACTCAATGATAAAGTAATTGTGGCATTTGCGGACACCCTATTCAAAGCCGATTTTGAACTGGACATTTCGGCGGAAGGAATCATCTGGACCAGCCGGGTTGAAAATCCCGAAGCTTTCGGAGTCGTGCAGACGAATTCCAAGGGATTGGTTGAAGCCTTTGTAGAAAAGCCCGAAACCTTTGTCTCCGACAGAGCTATTATTGGTATTTATTATTTTAAAGACGGTGAAAGGCTCCATCAAGAATTGCAGCACCTTATCGATGAGAATATCCGCATCCGCGGAGGTGAATTCGGCTTAACTGATGCACTCGAAAACATGAAAAATAATGGAGTCCTGTTTCGTATTGACACCGTAACAGAATGGCTGGATTGTGGAAATAAAGACGCTACGGTTTTGACGAATCAGCGGGTTTTGGAGAATAAATACCCCGACGGAAGCGTTGATTCTTCAGCCACAATTACCAATAGCCGGATCATCCCACCCTGCGTCATCGGAGCCAATGTAAAAATTACCAATGCAGTGATAGGACCTTGGGTAAGTATTGGCCCGAATTCTGCAATGGAAAACTCCATTATCAGCAACAGCATCATTCAGGAAAACAGTCAAATCCGGAACATGGTTTTGCAAAATTCCATTATCGGCAACCATGTATTCATTCATAAAACACCCGAAGAGCTCAGTGTCGGCGATTACAACAATATTCCATAGTAACTTCACGTCCGGAAAGCGGGCTTCCATCTTGGTGGCCATTTTTTTGGTAATGCTAACGGCCTGTTCATCCGGTCAGAAAACAATTGCCGCAGATCCTGAGCCGGAGATTTCGGAGCGAAAGGAACGTGCTTTCAAACAAAGTTTTTTCAATGGGCAACAAGATAAACTGGCCGAAAAACTGGAGTCTGCGGAACAACATTTTATTAAATGTGTAGAACTTATTCCCGAAGAAGCAGCTCCCTACTATGAACTGGCCCGCATTTACCAACAAAAAAACGAACTCGAAAAGGCGCTCAAATACCTTAAAACCGCCATTTCTCTCGAACCTGAGAATATTTGGTACCAATCGAATTACGCTAAAACAAACGCCGTGATTGGCAACTACGATATAGCTATAGAAGCCTATAAAAATATTA
>CAZJLZ010000398.1:0-3306 GCA_964546775.1 uncultured Cryomorphaceae bacterium
GCTCCGGTGCAATCCTATTTTCCAAATGCTTATGGCTTATACAACATGGCAGGGAATGTTGCCGAAATGACCACCGAAAAAGGAAAGGCCAAAGGTGGAAGTTGGACCGATCCGGATAAAGCCTTGCAAATTGACAGTGATGGACATTACGACAAACCATCGGCCAACGTTGGGTTCCGATACTTTATGGAGGTGATTGAAAAATAAACTGCGCCATTTCTCAATTGCAAGAACTGGTGTCCACCACCGAATTCCATCAATTTCTGAGAAATTTTTTCAAAACAAGATTCCTGTTAACTTTGCGCACCAATTTTAAGAAGGGCGATTAGCTCAGTTGGTTTAGAGCACTAGCTCGACAAGCTAGGGGTCGCTGGTTCGAATCCTGCATCGCCCACAAAAACAAAATCCCATTGGAACACATCCAATGGGATTTTTTGTTGTTTTTCGGGTTCGTTACCGGATCACCATTTTTCCATGCTTTCGCGCTGATCGGTCAGCGTTTTCGACAACATATAAATACACACCAGCTGACCATCCGGAGACATCGATGACCTGCTGACCTGAAACAGTCGTGACGTATTGCTGTCGCGATTGAACATCATAAAAAGTAATGTGATGCATTCCGGGCACCGACACAGAAATGTTGAGTTGGTTGACGACAGGATTCGGATAGATCATGAAATCCGGAAATCCTTTTTCGCTAATGTCAGTAGAAATCAGATTCAGCATCTCACATACCATCTGATCTCCGCAATCGCTGATCAAAGTGAGGCACACTTCGAACATTCCTGAGGTGGCATACTCATGCATCGGATTGGCTTCTTCACTGGTGTTGCCATCACCGAAATCCCATAAATAGTTTCCAGGAGAGGATGTATTGTTGAACTGTACGATCAGATTGTTGTCTTCAAATGTAAAATCCACCAATTCGGCTTCTGATGGTTCACCGATTTCATAAGTTTCTGAAATTTCGCAATCATTGGCATCTGATACAGTTACCGTGTATTCACCCGCAGAAAGGTTGGTAATTGCACTGCTGGTTGAGTCGATGTTCCAAAGATAAGAGTAAGGCGAAGAACCCCCCGATCCCTGTACCTGGATTGCTCCATCATCCCCTCCATTGCAGGCAGCATTACCGAATTTCACGAGAAATATTTCCAGTGGTTCGGGTTCTTCAATTTCCACTACCGGTGAAAAGGTTGTACAACCTGCATTGCCAACCGAAGTTCCGAACACTTCAAGGTTGTCTACAGCGAATGAAGGATCTGAACCCTGGCTGTCATTGTTGTTGGTCCAGTTGAATCCGATTTTAACATCCGGGTTGTTATTAGCACTTGGCGGAAGATCAATTGAATAGTTGACAAACAATCCCTGGTTGCTGCCATTGCAAGGGCCACCACAGCATGTCGTTTTAGGAAGGTCTACCAATTCCACCCAATCGTTGCCATCGTAGTACCAAAGCGTGGCATTATCGAAAGCAGCCTGACCCGATTCTATGTAATCAAAACTCAATTCAATGCTGCTGTGGTCGCTACAATCAATCGTGGGAGATTCAGCACGGACATTGGTTGCCGCATCAGAAAGATAAACCGCTCCCCCATCAGCAGGTAAAATTACAATGTCCATAAAAGTTATTTCAGTATTGCTGACATGCAACGTGCGACTGCTGCCTCCTCCGCAAACTGTTCCGCAATTACTGTCTCCGATTTGTTCGGCAGCACTCACAAAAAATGAATTGGAATACGTTTCGTTGATACCTGTGTTGACAATTGTCCACGTTCCGTTTTCCGATACAAAACCATCGCCACTTTGTCCCTGGTTGCAACCTGTACCGAAATCTTCTGTCCAGAATAGATCTTCTTCGGTTCCCCCACCGGTTTCTTCAACCATAGCATAATATACTCCCGAACACAAACCGGTCGCAGACATGTCCTGTTGATCAATTGACAAAGTGCTGCCGTCTTCATTCAGTTCAAACCAGGAATACTCAAAATCACCGGCACTTTCATTTACGAGCTCTGCTATCGCGACACAATCACCAAAACAGGAATTATCCTCTATTGCTGAGGATTCCACAACTTCAGAATCTGCCGGATTCACTACAGCATATACCACCGAAGTGCACCCCGTGTTATTCACAAACTGAATAACGTATGCACCCGCAGCGAGATCATCGAACTGATTTTCGAATTGGAACGCTTCGTTGTTTAATGAAAACTGGTATGGAGCATCATCACCGGAGGGCGAAATAGTCAAGCTTCCATCCTCATTGCCACACAATGGTGGAACAATCGTCATTTCTGCATTCTCCTGATCCGGCTCTGTTAGATTGTAAAAAGCCACCGTAAAACACTGGTTGGCATCAATGATGTTGACAGAATAAACTCCTTCGTCCAGTTCGGTTAAAGTCGAAGTAGAGTCACCCGAATTCCAGATAAACTGATAAGGCACGGTCCCACCGGAAACCTGGACCGCAAGTGCCCCATTATTACCTCCATAACAAGTTATTGCCTCTTCCAGCGAAATGCTTGCGATCAACGAATCGCAATTGTTGGCAAATGATTCAACGGTTGCAACAAAATTGAAACAAGCGAAAAATAGGGTTGCTGCTACAGTGGGCAGAACCCGGTTTTCAAAATTCATAGTTCTCATAATAATGGTTAGTAGTTGGTTTATTTAGTAATTGGTCACTTCACAACCAGACGGTGAACCCTCTGTATTTCATCGTTCACGTGTATCCGGATCATATACATCCCCATCGGCAGGCTTTTATCAAAATGTACCCATTGACTGAAATGCCTTCCCTGATGCGGGAATTGATGCATTGACAATGTTCTTCCGTATATATCAATGATGGAAATATTGATCACTGAAGTCTCATTTTTCAATTCAGAAAGCTCAACGAATACTTCGTTGCCCGCGTTGGGATTGGGAAAGATTCTGGTAGCAACTTGTTGTTGGATGTATCGCAACGCCATCATATCATCTTCTTCCTGAGCCGGTCCGTTAATTGATATCGGGCAGGAAGTTCCATAATTTCCAAGTACTCCACCCTGACTTACCTGCACGCTGATGTCATAATCACCAGGACTCAATGCAGGAGCTGCGTTGTTGAAAAAGGCGACATAATTTCCCGAGGTAATGATTCTGGTGGATCCGCCTCCCACGGGTTCAAACCTGAACCTGTAATAATCCGCTTCGCACACCGATTCAGACAAAACATAGGCGTTGAGAGAAGAAGTTTGACCGCAGTATGCCGTCCGAATGCTGGGTTCAGTTACCGGTGCCAGATGAATTTCATGTACC
>CAZJLZ010000399.1:0-3075 GCA_964546775.1 uncultured Cryomorphaceae bacterium
ACTACCTGCCCCGTAGTGTTCATCACCCAGATACCCTCTACCCGACTGTTTTGATTAGTATACAACTGATTCTGGTAGAACCACACAACCAATTCCTCTTCCACTGTTGCAGTGATACTGGTCGATGCATCCCAAACGTCAACTGCAAATTCAGGATGGTCTATGTATGGATTTCTGTTGTTCTGAATAGTATAAATGCTATTGTTTCGATCAATCTCCTTCTGGCTTACCGGATCTTCAGCAGCCCATTGCAATAAAACCTCTTTTGCCCATAGCGAAAAATTTTCTCCTGATAGCATATCGCTTTCCCAATCAGAAATTTGTCCGGCGTATCGTGTAAGCATGTAAAAATAGGACCGGGCTACATCGCCTTTATAAGCATCGATGGGTTCGAAAACAATTCCATTATAACCTGGCCAGGTGCAAAACCCAACCTTGGTTCCGTTCGTTGATGTCCACGTCGCCGAACCCACCGGACCATATGGATTGTTGGACCGCATTCCATTTACAAATCCATCGGTGGGATACATGTGAAACAGGTCGGTGTACATCGGGTATTGATCGTCGAACCAGCTTTTTGGGAAGGCATGCTCGCGATTGAAACAATCTCCTTCGCTGTTGTAATTGCCGCACTGGTCCGATCCGAAGTCATACTGATAAGCAGGTGTTCCCCAGGGCTGATCGGAGTATATATCCCAAACCTTTCCGTTCATTTTCTGATCCATAATTTCGAAAACACCCCAGAGGGCATTGTAATCTGAAACGGAATGGTTATCGATTATTTCGTGAAGCGCTTGCCTCAGTTCCTCTCCTGTCAATCCTTCAGCATCATCATAATATCCGGGAGGTATTTGTCCGTAGAGATTACCTGAAAATAACAGAACAATACTGATTAACGAAAGCTGTGCAATTTGTTTCAAATCCATGCGCTAAAGTTACTAAGAAAGGATAAGGATTCCTTTCAGACGAACAAAGTACTAAGATTGAAAATAAAGTCTTAGGTAGTTGCCATAACCTGTGGCATCGTACCCAACTTTTTCAGCATCATCGTATGACTCCATAGGGCTTCACCAAAGGTGCGCTTAACGTGGTACGGCAACTGAAATTCTTCTGCCGTTTGTTTGACAATCGCAGAAATGGATGGATAGTGAACATGACAGATTCCGGGGAACAAATGGTGTTCGATCTGATAATTCAATCCACCCATATACCATGTTAAAATTCGACTCTTCGGAGCAAAATTGGCCGTGGTCAGCAATTGGTGCTCAGCCCAGCCATGGTTCATTTGAAATGTAGGGTCAGATTGTGGAAATTCTTTATCCGGCATTACATGCGCTGGTTGGAACACCATACTCAGGATTAATCCCACCACTCCGTGCATTAAGATAAATCCAAGCAGAACCATCCACCATGCAAATGGTGCAAAGATGATTGGTAAAGCGATCATCACTGCGTAGTACAATACTTTATGGACAGATAATCGAACGAGTGCTTTTTTCAGAGTGGTTTTCTGACTGGAGAGGAGTTTCATTTTGTCGTAACGCACCAACTGCGCAAAATCTTTATAGGTCACCCAGAACAAAGTCATCAGGCTGTAAAAGAACCAGCCGTAAATAAATTGAAAGCGGTGTCTTTTGAGCAACGGTTGATTGGGAGAAAAACGCAGTAGTGGTTGTGCGAGAATGTCCTCGTCGTGTCCGTCGACATTGGTATAGGTGTGGTGAAGAATATTGTGCTGAATGCGCCAGTTCAGGTCGTATCCACCTACAGCACTCATAATGACGCTGAGCATGCGGTTAAACTTAGGGTTGTTCGAATAAGCATCGTGGTTGGCATCGTGCATAATACAAAAGCCAATACCTGCTACGCTTATGCCTGTTGCAATCCACATCAACAAATACAACCAGTAAGGTTGAACACCGATCACGACAAAAGTGAATGATGCGGCGAACATGGCAATCAAGGCTGCAGTCTTGAAATACATGCGCAAATCGCCTTTGGTGCTCTTATTTTGTTCGGTGAAATACTGATTTACGCGTTCGCGAACGGTAGCGTAAAAATCGGCCTGTGAAGGCTTCTGGAATTTAATGGGTCGAAATTTCATGCAGTTTTATTAGTGGCGAAAGATACGGAGATTCAAAGGATATTCTACCATGAAAACCCTTACCATGGCTGTTAAAGAGTGTGAATACCGGATAGCGGAAGTCTCTGAATAAATGAGCCTTAGACCAATGATGCTTTATTGTCGATGAGCGGAATAAATGCCGTGTAAATATTCCCATTTTAAATCTTTAAAAAATGATAAAACGTCGAATTAAACTCATTTTTCTATACTTATTACTATCGGCTTTTCACAAATTTCGGCGCAATATAGCCAAAAGCAAGAACGGATTCCATTAAAAAACAAATTGCCGGTATGGAGTTCATACCGGCAACTGAAACTTTAAATCTGCTAACCGTCGATTCGGCAACGATAGAAATCAACTGATTTTTCTCATGCGAATACTCAGCGGAGTAATTTCCAGGTATTCATCGTCATGGATGTATTCCATAGATTCTTCGAGCGAAAATTTGATCGATGGTGCCAGTTTCACCTGGTCGTCCGTACCGGAAGCCCTCACGTTGGTGAGCTTTTTCCCTTTCGTAAGGTTCACCGCCAGATCTCCGGCGCGGCTGTGTTCTCCTACAACTTGTCCTTTATAAATATCCGCTCCCGGATCGATAAAGAATCGTCCGCGATCTTTCAGCCGATCCATTGCATACCCGGTTGCTTTCCCGCTATCCATGGAAACCAAAGATCCCTGAAAACGTGTGGAAATTTCACCCTTCATGGGTTCAAAAGATCGGAAACGGTGGGTCATAACAGCTTCTCCACCAGTGGCGGTGAGGATGTTGTTTCTCAACCCGATCAATCCACGTGCGGGAATTTCGAATTCAAGATGCTGAAGATCCCCTTTCGGCTCCATCACCAATAAATCTCCTTTTCGCTGGGTCACCAGTTCGATGGCTTTCCCGGAAACACTTTCCGGAACATCGATTACGAGTGTTTCATATGGTTCGCATTGGACTCCGTCA
>CAZJLZ010000400.1:0-4309 GCA_964546775.1 uncultured Cryomorphaceae bacterium
TTTTGTGAATAACGGCTTGCTGCGCAAAGATGAATATGAGGCCGTTCTTAAAGGCTACGAAGGAATGGGCCTGAATGTAAAAGGTGTGGATGCAAGTGAGCAGTTTTACGAAGCGCTTTCTGGCATTTCCGACCCTGAGGAAAAACGAAAAGCGATCGGCAGGGTTTTTATCGATGTATTTGATGAAGAAGCGCATCTTATTGAAGACGTGAAATGGCTGGGTCAGGGAACGATTTATCCCGATGTTATAGAATCGGTGTCTGTAAACGGCCCGTCGGCGACGATCAAATCGCACCACAACGTCGGGGGCTTGCCAGATTACATGAAGTTGAAAGTAGTAGAGCCATTGCGCTCGTTGTTCAAGGATGAAGTTCGTCGGGTAGGAAAGGCGCTCGAAATGCCACCGGTCATTCTCGGTCGCCACCCGTTTCCCGGTCCCGGACTGGGAATTCGAATTCTCGGAGACGTGACACCTGAAAAGGTACGTCTTTTGCAAGAGGCCGACCACATCTTCATCAACGGGCTTCGCGAGGCAGGTCTGTACGATGAGGTCTGGCAGGCCGGAGCCATTTTGTTGCCGGTGCAATCGGTAGGTGTTATGGGAGACGAAAGAACGTACGAAAATGCCATTGCGCTCCGGGCGGTAACATCAACCGACGGAATGACTGCAGACTGGTGTCACCTGCCGTATGAATTTCTGGCCGAGATCAGCAATAAAATCATCAATCGTGTAAAAGGCGTGAATAGAGTTGTATATGATATCAGTTCAAAACCCCCGGCAACCATTGAGTGGGAATAAATTAAGATACTTCATCCTGTTGGGTCTGGTCCTCGGTCAGTTTATGCTGAGCGCCCAGGAGATACGGAAAATCAACGGCCAGAAATATCAGGTTCACGTCGTTGAAAAAGGACATACGCTTTTTGCGATCAGTAAGAAGTATTCGATTGCTGTTGACCAGATCATCATTCACAACCCCGGAGTGAAAGACGGATTGAGCATTGGCGAAGAAATTCTCATTCCGATGAATGAGGTAGACCGAAAAGCGGCCCGCAACAATCCTCCTGAAATGGACGGACAGTACCTCGAGCATTTGGTGGAGCGAAAAGAAACCTTGTTTTCGATTTCTCAGCAATACAAAGTCAGTATCAACAGCATTCTGGAGCACAATCCCGAAGCACAGGAAGGTCTTCAGCCCGGACAAAAACTGAGAATTTATGTCGGGGACATTGAAGTCAAAAACCCCGAAGCCATCAAACCGGCTCAGAAGGATAGCCTCATCCGGCACGAAGTGAAACCTAAGGAAACGCTGTACGCTGTTTCCAGGATCTACAATGTTTCCATCGATTCGTTGCGGATGGTAAATGATGGGTTGGAAGATGGTCTTAAGGAAGGAACGATCATTAGAATTCCAATTTATTCGGAAGAGTATCGTGCATTGCGCGACACGATTTCTGAACCGGAACCACCAATGCTATCCGGCACACGGACATCCTATCACGTGGCATTGATGTTGCCCTTTTCTACAGAAATTCAGGATAGTTTGAGTGGTTATCGTGATCCTACCGAAGACCTGAAACTGTATACACTCACACGCATTTCGGCTGAAATGTACCGTGGTGTTTTGCTGGCTGTGGATTCTCTCGTGAAACAAGGTTTGAACATTGACCTTCATGTTTACGACGTTACCGATGACTTGCTGGCGCTGGAAGATTTGTTGAAAAAACCCGAAATGGAGGGGATGCACCTGATTATCGGACCATTGCATCGGGAAAGTTTCGAAATGGTTTCAAAGTTTGCTGCCCCCCATGGAATGCAGGTCGTAGCACCTGTTCCCAATCAGAAATTAAATTCCGAGTATCGCGGAAGTTGTATTGTTCATTCCAACGCCATCCAACAAATGCGCTTTCTCGGAAGGTATGTTTCGCGCATGCACTTTACCGATAACGTAGTGCTCGTAGACAGCGATAAGTTCAAGGATTATGACTTTGTTCAGGCGTTTTTAGGTTCTTATCAATCTCCCTACGGAAGTGAGGACACTTTACGCGCCGTGAAACTCGGTAAATACGGAATTGAGAACATCAAAAATCAGTTGGTAAAAGGGCAGAAGAACATAGTGGTTGTTCCCTCATCAGATCTGGGATTTGTCAGTGATTTCATGAATCGCCTCAGCAACATTTATGGTGAATTCGACATCCGTGTATTGGGAATGGAGAAATGGCTCGATTACCAGAACATTGATATGCAATACAAGAACAGGTTCAAAGTAACTGTGCCTTCAGCCACATACCTGAACTTTGATTTGCCCGGTACAGAGGCATTTTTCGAATTGTACAGAAACGAGTATGATCAGGAACCCGGCAGTGATGGTTATGCCGTTCTCGGTTTTGATGTGGCCTGGTTCTTTATGAAAGGTTTGAAAGACTATGGTCTTGACTTTCCCCGCCATTACACCGACATGAAGCAAGAGGGAATTCATCTGGGATTCGATTTCCTGCAACAGGCAAACGGAACCTTCAATAAGCACATTTACTTGTTGCAATACGATGACTACCACCTGAAACGATTGAATTAATGCCGGATAAGAAGGAAATTTCTACCGCTTTTAAAACCCTTCAGGATGAAATATGTTCCGGAGTGGAAGACCTTGACGGAACGAGTAAATTCGAAGAGGATCATTGGAACCGGCCGGGTGGAGGAGGAGGTCGGACACGCGTAATAGTCCACGGAGATTTATTGGAAAAGGGTGGAGTTAATTTCTCTGAAGTAAGAGGCCATTTGCCTGATGAAATTGCGAAGGAGTATGGAAGTTCCGAAAACGGTTTTTTTGCTACCGGCGTTTCGATTGTTTTGCATCCCTACAATCCTTTTGTTCCGATCATCCATATGAACGTTCGCTACTTCGAAATGGACGACGGACTTTGTTGGTTTGGCGGAGGAATCGATCTTACGCCGCACTACATTTTCCCGGATGACGCGGTTGAATTTCACCGGGGATTGAAAGCCGTCTGCGATCGGTTCCATCCGGATTTTTATTCCGAACATAGCGCATGGGCCGACAAGTACTTTCATTTGAAACACCGCGAAGAATCCCGCGGAATAGGCGGCGTTTTCTTCGATCGCCTCAAACCCGGTGACAAAATTTCAAAAACTGAATTATTGAATTACGCAATGGCATTGGGACGGGCGTTTGTGCCATTGTATAGTAAGGTTGCTGAAAAGTACCGCGACAAACAATTCACGGACGCACACCGGCAATGGCAAAAGCTGCGACGCGGTAGATACGTAGAGTTCAACCTGGTGTGGGATCGCGGTACACGTTTCGGGTTGCTGACTTCCGGTCGCACCGAATCCATTCTCATGAGCCTGCCCGAAGAAGCCATGTGGTTGTATGATTATCAACCGGAGGAGGGGAGCGAGGAAGAAAAAACGCTTGAATTCCTGAAGAGAGAGCAGAACTGGCTCAAAATAAAACCGGAGCAGTAGAATCCGCTCCGGCATATTCGTTTTATTTGGGTTATTGGTGCTGTTAACGCATGTCGATCACTTCAGCTCCCGGAAAATCCGATTTGCTAAAGGTCAATTGACCAGCAGGGATGCTCTGATTGCTTTTGAAGTCGAGCAATTTGTAGATGTACGTGTCACCTTCTTTTCCGACAACTTCCAATTTAACCAGTTCCAGTTTTGTTTTGTCTACAAACACTTTCACCGTGTGGTAATTGGTTTGGTCTGGTTTGGCGGGGTGAAGATTGATCTGATGCACTTGTTTGCCATCGAGGGTTTTTTCTCCTTCGTAGAATTGTTTGAATCCGGATTCCCAGATCGTGAAAATTTTTGAAGGGTTGAGACCTGACCCGTCGTCTTCCACTTCGTAATCTACGTATACCTCGTTGCTTTCTGCCTGGTATGTCCACCGCGTTTCGCCATCTCCGATCACGACATCATTGTCGAGTTTTACCCGGTATTTATCACCGGCAACCGTGATGTTTCCCGATTTGGTAAGATTTAAATCACTCTGAATATCAACGAGATTCATTGTAAATTTTGCAGAGAAATTGTCGTATGCTTTGGTTTTGGAACTGACCTTGTTCAGAATGTCAACGGCTTGTTGATCCTGTGCGTTAACGTTTACAAAGAGTGCGAGCGCCACTAAAATTAAAGGAATTCTGAATTTCATGTTCTGGTTTTATTCGTTGTTACTCCCGCTGTTCAATAACTGTTCCAAACTCTGGGGATCGGCGATCAGCACTTGCCGGGCTTTACTTCCTTCAAACGGTCCGACGATTCCCGCAGCTTCCAGTTGATCTACGA
>CAZJLZ010000401.1:0-3794 GCA_964546775.1 uncultured Cryomorphaceae bacterium
ATATCAAAAGTGCAACCACTGCAGAAATTATTACATCTATTCCAAGCGAGTTATTTAAAATTCCCGAAGGATACGAACAAAAGATTTAACAAGTAACCAATTTTTAACCAAACTAAAATCAAAATCATGAGAAACAAATTACACAAAACAGTATGGATAAGCGTACTTATCTTTCTAACAGCAACATGTGCTATGGCACAGCTTGCACCGATTCCAGGTGCGGTTCAGCAATCAACAGGGCTGAACGGAGCCATCACGGCAATGGCGGTTTATGACGATAAACTGGTAATAGGGGGACACTTTACTGAAGCAGACGGAATGCTTTGCAAGGGTTTAGTAACCTGGGACGGAACCGCCTTTGACACCATTCCCGGCACCCCCTCAGGTCTTTCGGGATTCAACCGTATCAACACCTTGCTGCAAGCGGAAAACAGCCTTTATGTAGGGGGCGATTTTCCAACACTGGATTTTGGTTCAGGTCCTGAATCAACCGGGCATATTGTCCGTTACACCGGAACCGATTGGGAAAGGATGCTGACCAACACGACACACGCAAGTGCCGCAGCTACTAGCGGACCGGTGAAATGTCTTGTTTTCCACGAAGACAAACTTTATGTGGGAGGCGATTTTACTACAGTTGATGTCAATGGTGACGATGTTGCAGTAGGAAATTTGGCTACTTATGATTGGAATTCCACTCCTTTATGGGACGTTGTTGGTACAAGTGGGCTTTCAGGTAATTCTCAGGCTGCCGAGGCTATGACACTTTGGGACGACAAGGTGCTTATTGTCGGAAGGTTTGAAGCAGCAGACGGTATTGACTCACGCAATATGGTAGTTTATGATGAAGTGCTGGGTTTCATATCGATAAACACAGGTTCGTTTACTGGTCAAATTGGTCGTGCACGAAGTGTTGCCATACAGGATGGAAAGGTGTATGTTGGTGGAGATTATAACAACATCGGTCAAAATAACCTGTTTGGTTTAAATGCTTATGACGGTACAGACTGGTTAGGTCTAAACGCTGATATTGGCATAGACAGAAGAACGCTATACGCCTGTGATGAAGACTATATTTGGGTAGGCGGCAATATCGAAGAGTTTGGTAGTGATGTGAATAATCTATTTGTTTATGATGTAGCAAATGATGAGGTATTGCCGTTTTCGGATGATTATTGGGGTGTAGATGGTATTGTCAATGCTATAGTGGAATTTGAAGGCGAGTTATATGTCGCAGGAGAGTTTGATAATTTGATGGGCAGCAACGGGCAATCCGATATTTCCTTCAATAACATTTTTAAGGTTAGCAATTTTTGTGATTCAGAAGAAACAGGAATAAATCCTCCGGCCAATAATGAGTGTGCCAGCGCGCAATCATTATCTGTACCTACATTCCCATCTTCAAGCAATACACTCGGAACGCTTTATGGTGCTACCAATGAAGGCGGAACCGCGTGCACAGGAAGTGCCGTTGGTGGAGATGTGTTTTATTCGTTCACCCTTTCTGCAGAAAATCATGTGGGCATAGCCGTCAATCCTTTTGACGGTGCCGATGCGGTAGTAGAAGTGCTTGACGCATGCTCTGGTAATACCATTGCCTGTATTGACGACGCCGGAGCGGGAAGTTCGGAAAACGAATTGCTCGAAAATCTGGCTGCCGGAACCTATACCGTTCGTGTGCACAATGCAGGTGGATCACCAGAGCCAGAAGCTTCGGCTTCGTTTATGATCAACGTACAGCAAATGCCATACGCACAGGTACAGGACAACCCCAATAGCAGTCTTTACGCCTGCAACCAAACCGGTTTCCAACTGGAAGATTTTGTAGGAGCGTCTCCGCAAACTACCTCATGGGTGCTGGATTACGAATGGCTATCTGCTGAAGAAGGCGGTGGAGTTCAAACGGTTTATCAGCGTGGAGAGCCGAACTACGTTTCGCGTTGCGAATGGCTTGGAATGGAATACGGAAAAACCTACAATGTGTTTGTGCGCGTGCTCATTGACCATCCCGTATTCGGTCCCATCTGGAGCGTGTTCCCTGGTGATTACAACAATCCGAACGACCTCGGAGCATCTTTTTGTACGATTTCGACTTCTGCCAACGTAACCCCAACCGAACTGCGTCCGAACTATTCACCTACCAACGTAGCAGGCAACGACTATTCGATGTGCGACATGGCAATAGCCTACAACGTTCAGAATTCTGAAAACTTCCGTTGGAGATTTGACCCGGATATGGATCCTAACAATTCAAACGAGATCATTTACACCCGCGGAGCAGGCAATCCAAGTGTTCGTCTGAGCTGGGTGAGTGGATTGATTCCCGGCCTTACCTACAACGTAGCAGTAGAGGTTCAGGTGGCTGGTCAATGGAGCGGCTACAGCACGGTATTACCGCTGAATCTTTCGCTTCCACCAAACGACGTTACCCTGCGCAATCCATACTGTGGTGGAACTTACGCACCAAACGGCTACATTTTGTCTCAGTCTGTTTGTGATGCTGATTTCTACGCTTTCGAATTCGAAAACGTATCGACCAGCAGCATCCACACGCGCAACACGGCCAACTATGTATGCTTCCTCAGCGGGGTAACACCTGCATTAACACCCGGAGATTACAATGTTCGTGTGAAAGTAACGCAGAACGGTGTTCCCGGAGACTTCGGTCCATCGTGTGTGATCACCATCAGCGGGCCGGTTGCTCCTGAAAGTGGTGTTGCATCGATGCGCAGTCTTGAAGCAGCCAACAGCGCTACGTTGTTCCCGAACCCGAATGCGGGCAGCGAGGTTCGTGTACAACTGGATGGTCTGTCTGACGGAAATCACGATGTGAACATTCTGGTTTACGACATCTACGGAAAGCTGATCAGCATCGAAGGCTTCGGTCATGAAGGTAAAAACCTGAGTCGACTGGTACGCTTTAATAGCCGATTGTCATTGGGATTGTACATGGTTCAGATTCTTGTTGACGGCGAGCGTTTTGCGACGAATCGTTTGATTGTCAAATAAGGGAATTGGGTTTTAAACCCTCCTTATCATAAATAGCAAGAGCCCCCGGAGATCAATCTTCGGGGGTTTTGACAAAGGTATTTCACCATAGCAATTCTCTAAATTGTAAAATGTCGCGAAGCCCTTAACGGAAGTGCCTTTATGGATTTTGTTAATTTCGTCGTTTCAATTTTTTATACGATTGCGATTCCTTTGCATATTTTCATTTTCATTGATTTGTCTGTCCTTGTTTGGCCAGTACGAAAGTATGCTGCACAAGCCTTTTATCGAACGATTGGAGGGGATACGCCAATTACATGCAGAAGCATATGGTCAAAAGGACTCTATCAGTACAGTGGCTTTTTTGGCTGATTTTAAAACCTGGGCTGAAGAGAATAACGATTGGACGCTTGCTTTGGAAGCCGATATGGTTCTCGGTCATTATTACCGGAGATTTTACCGGGAAAGCCCGCAAACGATCGAGTTTTTATTAACCCTTGCCAAACGCGGAAGTAAAGAAAAACTACTCGATCTAGAAGAGAGGGCGGTTTCAGCTATATGTCTTTATTATTGGCAAAACAAAAAGTACCAAAAGTCATTTAATTGGCTGATGCGTTCAGCGAGAAATCTCGATAAATTAGACGAAGAGACTTTTCCGCTGATGGCCAATCATTTAAATAGAATTGGTAAGAGCTACTACTTTTTTCGGGATTACCGAAGTGCTTTAATTCATTTTGAAAGATGTAGCCGGCTAAAAATAACAGAACACAACAAACATTATATTTCAGACTCCCGAAACACTTTGG